>JAGAEE010000047.1 GCA_017613295.1 Desulfovibrio sp.
ACTGCGGGGTTTGCCAGCGGATGTGGCTGCCTGTGCCCATGCCGTCCCCGTTGCGGAATTTCCTGAAGCCATATACAAAGTTCTTGCCATGCCCATGGAGGACGCCAGGCTGGCTGCCGCAGCAAAACTGGTACGCTCACGCTTTGCCTGGCCCGAGGTGTTGGCCAGCACGGAAGCGATAGTACGGTCTGTCACGGAAGAAGTGTGATGAAAACACTGTGTATTGACACCATCTCCCTGTTGGGAGAGGAAACAGGCGTTGGCCGGTATACGCGGCAGATAGCGCAGGCAGTGAGGGAAAGCCGTTTGTTCAGACCGTGCTTTACGCCTTGTGATCCTGCACAGTCAAAATCCACCGGTCCAGGTTTCCTCGATCGTTGCAAAACGAGCCTGGCCGATTATCCTCCGTTATTCCGTCTTGCTAAACTCGTTTTTACCGCCTGTCGCTGGGGCTTTTCACGGGTCAGCCGTCAGGTATACGACTGCTATTTCGAGCCAAATTTTATTTTGAATACATCAGTGCGGGCACGCAAAGCCGTGATGACCGTACACGACTTGTCCTGTTTTCTGTTTCCGCAGTGGCATCCTGCGGAACGCGTGCGGCACATGGAAAGGCATTTTCATGCCAGCCTTGACCGTGCCGACGCCATCATTACGGTTTCGGAGGCCATACGCAAGGAACTCATATCTTTTTACGGTGTGGCAGAAACGCGGGTCGTGACCATACACAATGGTGTTGATCACGAGGTTTTTCGCCCTGTACCTTTGCAGGTCTGTCAGTCCGTACGCCAGACGTTCGATCTGCCGGAGCACTTCGTTCTGCATGTGGGTACGCTGGAGCCACGCAAGAATCTTCAGACCCTTCTCCAGGCACATGCCGCCCTGCCGGAGAAATTGCGGCAGCTATGTCCACTGTTGCTCGCAGGGGCGTCTGGCTGGAACAACAAATCCTTGCAGGACGCCGTTCGCCTCAATGATCATGTGCGCTGGTTGGGCTATGTGCAGGATGGGGATCTGGCAGTGTTGTACAATCTGGCAGATGTCATGGTGTACCCCTCCTGGTACGAGGGCTTCGGACTGCCGGTGGCTGAAGCCATGGCCTGCGGTTGTCCTGTTCTGGCATCCAGCGATCCCGCGTTGGTTGAGACCGCCGGCGGGGCGGCGCGTCATGTGCCGCCCGGCGATGTGGAGACCATGAGCGCCTGCCTGAAAGAAATGTTGGAAGATGTAAATCTCAGACAATCCATGCGGCAAGAGGGGCTCAATCGCTCTGCCAGGTTTACCTGGGCAGAGTCGGGCAGGCGCCACCTTGAACTGTTTTCGAAATTATGCGCGAACTTGTAGCCCTTTTTCCCCTGTCTGTGCGCTTGTGTTGTCAGGATCTGCAGGGCCGTTTTGCCGGTTCCTTCCTGGGGGGCGTATGGCTGTTCATCTGGCCTCTCGTTCAGATGTTCATCTATATCGTCATCTTTGGCAAGATGATGGGCGCTCGATTGGGCGGAGCCGGCCAGTCCTACGGTTTGTATGTGGCTGCCGGACTTCTGGCCTGGAGCTGTTTTGCGGGTACCTTGCAACGTACGGCTCGAGCCTTTGTGGACAGGCGCAATGTTATAGGCAAGGTGGAAGTGGATTTACGCGTCTTTCCCCTTGCCATATGTCTTGCTGAACTATTGCCCTTTGCGGCTGCTTTCGTTCTGTTGGTGCTGGTGGCTTTGTTCATGGGCTGGCAACCTTCCTCGCTGATTTTATGGATGCTGTTTGCCCTTTACTGTCAGCAGTTGCTGGCCATGGGACTGGGGCTCTTGCTGGCCTGTTGTGCCGCCTTTGCCCGAGACGTGGTGGAGGTTGTCGCCATAGCCCTGCAAATGGCCTTCTGGTTTACGCCCATTGTCTACGTGCCTTCCATCCTCCCGGACTGGGTGGCTTGGGCTGTGCAGTGCAATCCCATGACGCAAGTGGTCGCCGTATACCAACACTGCTTTGTGTTTGGTGGTCATATATCGCTTTTGGGCATGGCCTATGTGGCCATCGTGGCGCATCTGTCAGCCTGGGCAGGGTTGCACGTGCTGCGCAGACTGCACAAGGACATACGCGATGTGCTCTGAGCCTGTTATTGCCATTGACAATGTGGGCAAGCGGTTCAAGCGTTTTGCCCGCCGCCGAGACCGCTTTCTGGAACTGTTTTCACACAGAACGCTGCACACCGATTTTATCGCTTTGGAACCCCTTTCACTGACAGTGCCAAGGGGAAGCATTCTTGGCATTATTGGCGAGAACGGTTCCGGGAAATCCACGTTGCTCAAGCTGATTGCGGGTATCCTTCTGCCGGATTCCGGCACCATTGTCCGACATGGCAAGATAACAGGACTTCTCGAACTGGGCACGGGCTTCAATATGGAACTCAGTGGCAGAAAGAACATTTATTTTAACGGTACCTATCTGGGCATGCCCAAAAGACAGCTCAGGGAGCTTGAGCAGACTATTATTGATTTTGCAGAATTAGAGGAGTGTATTGACGCGCCGCTGAAAAGCTACTCCTCCGGCATGGTCATGCGTCTGGCCTTTGCCATTGCCATTCATGCCGGTCCGGACTGTTTCCTCATTGACGAGGCCCTTTCCGTGGGCGACGTGCGCTTTCAGCAGAAGTGTTTTGAAAGGCTGCGGGCCTTTCGTCAGTCCGGGGGAGCCATTGTTTTCGTTTCCCATGACATGAATGCCGTAAAGCTGCTCTGTGATAAGGCCATGTTGCTGCACCGGGGCACAATGCGTTACCTTGGCACGCCCGATGAAGCCGTCAATCTTTATAATGAGGCCATAGCACCGGCGGGTAGCAGCGGGGGAAACACGGTTTCCGGTTATGGCAATGGGGCTATTTTTTTTACCTCTGTGAGCACCCTTGACGAGCAGGGCAGGCCCGTGACCGTGCTGACGTCCGGCAGTCCTATGGACATACGTTTCAGCTATGCCTGCCGTACCCCCACGGAGAAAGTGACCTTTGGCATCACCATTCGGGACCGTTTTGGACAGGACGTTTTTGGCAGCAACGGAGCACTGCTGGGCGTGGTGCCCG
>JAGAEE010000048.1 GCA_017613295.1 Desulfovibrio sp.
GGCCGTGGCCTTGCCCCGCAATGTATGACGTAGACGACCGTTGTCCACCTGCACGTCCACTTTCCAGTCACGAAGCAGGGCAATAGGTGAAAGAGAGGCCTCATGGCGCATTTCTGGACCATCCAGAAAACCGTTTTCCATCAGGGCGTCCAAGGCTCGCAGAAAAGTGTGCTGCGCTGGCTGACGAGGTATGGCAGGGCCAGCATCTGCAGACATAACGGCATGGCAACGCGCCATGACACCTGTCTGTGCCCGCAGGAAATGTGTCGCCTCTTCAAGCGCCGACCTGTCAAATATCGGGGGCATGTCAATATCTTCAGGCACGGGCAAAGCATGATGGCCGCAGATGTTTTCTCTGAAAAGCGCACTCCATCCGGCGGACAGGACATGATTAGGAGAAAGGCACGCACGAAGATGGATCGTGGGACTGTACGTCGCCAGACGGCTTGCCGCATCGACTGGCAGACCGGCACGCTCCGCCGCTTTCGCAATACTGACACCGTCTTCGGCCAACAGGGCGTTTTCCAGAAGCAGGGCCGCCATAGCAGGACGAGTAAAAAGGTCATGCTCCTTGTCGTAACACTTCTCCGTCAAACGACAAGCAAGCTCCTGTCCCTGACTAGCCAGAACGCGCAGCAGATGAAGGTGAAGGAACTCGTCCATGGGGGCCGCTTCAAGGCGTTCCAGGGCGGCGTCAAAATCCAGCGACTCAGGCGGAACGCAAGAAAAGTATCCTGTGGTTGACTGCGTACTTTCATGAACATAGGCGTAATCCAGCACAGGCAAGGCAACGTCATCAGTATGTTTCATAGCATTAAGATAAGGTTTTACCATAAGAAAAAGGCGGGCACAGCGGCCCGCCAGACATGTCTTCGATCCATGGAGGGTGTTCCAGGCACGAAAAATCAACGCTTGGAATACTGGTAACGGGCACGTGCGGCACGAAGACCGTACTTTTTCCGTTCCTTCTTGCGGGCATCTCGGGTAAGGAACCCTGCCTTCTTGAGCACGCCACGCAGGGACGGATCCACCAGAAGCAGCGCACGTGATATGCCGTGACGCACGGCCTCGGCCTGTCCGGTCACGCCGCCACCGGTGACATTCACGCGCACGTCAAGCTTGTCGGCAAGCTTGGACAACACCAGTGGCTGGCGAATGATCATTTGCAGGGTCTTGCGGGGGAAATACTCCTCAAAGGCACGACCGTTCACGGTAATGCCTCCGGAACCGGCATAAAGTCGGGTCCGGGCCGTCGCGGTCTTACGTCGACCAGTGCCGTATTCAAATTTTTCGCTCATGGCGCTTGCTCCTTACTGCGGGAATGTCAGAGGCTGTGGATTCTGGGCCGCATGGGGATGCTCTGGTCCAACGTAGATTTTGAGCTTCTTCAGCATGGCTCGTCCCAGACGGTTCTTGGGCAACATGCCTCGTACGGCAGTGGCAAGCACACGAGTAGGGGTCTGTGCCAGCATATCGCCAAGGCTTGTGGTCTTTAGACCACCCACCCAGCCGGAATGGCGATAATATTTTTTGTTCGTCATTTTGGCACCGGTGACTTTGATCTTCTCGCAGTTGACGACCACGATGAAATCCCCGTTGTCCATATGCGGGGCAAATTCCGGTTTGTGCTTCCCACGCAGGCGGTGGGCAATCTGGCTCGCCAGACGACCAAGCACCTGGTCCTGAGCGTCAACCACAAACCATTGGCGGTCGATGTCCTTGGGGGTAGGGCTGAACGTCTTCATGTAATAACGACTCCTCACATCTACAAGCAATAACAGCCAGACGGCTGTAAAACACTCCAAAGGCGACGAGGTGCCAAACGGGGATGACGACCATATCGCGGAAAGTTGTTTTACTTATGCCACATTGGAACGACTGTCAAGTCAATACCCAAAAACCGTCCGCTAAAACGCTATAAACGTATGATGGACCGGCTTGTCCAGACCACGGTACGGCCTCATTAAGGTGGGCGTTGTAAAGTGTGGAACGCTGCGAATGGAATTCGTCTGTTACGCGCTCAGTGCCATGATGGCCTGCTCCGGGGCCTGTTCGAAAATGCGGATCAACGCTGCGGCCGGGCCGGTGGGCTTTCTGTGCCCCTGCTCCCAATTCTGCAATGTGCATACGCTGACGCGCATAATTTCCGCAAGTTCCCTCTGGAACAGGCCCGCATTCTCGCGGATTGTCTTCACATTGCTGCCGTTGACGTAAAAGACGCGCACAGGAACGTCTTCACCCTTCAAATAGCGCTTTGCCTGAAGAATGCTTTCTTTCAATTCTTCAAAGGCCTTTGCTTCCATGGTATTCACTCCTTGATTAAGCGGCGCAATGTCTTCTTTTGAGACTCGGTCAAATCTTCCTGTGCGTTTTTGGCATAGGCATACAGCAACAATATGGTTTCATCGCGCAGCACCCAGTAATGAATAACGCGCATGCCGCCACGCTTGCCTTTGCCGCGAAGCCCGTACCGCATTTTGCGGATGCCATTCATGCCGTGAGTGAAGGCCCTTCAAGCAAAAAAGCACGTCTGCCGTGAAGCCCAGCTGATAGGTGGTGTCGTCGTTCATGCCGTTCCTTCTTTAATGATGTTCAACAAGATAGCCGATAACCCGCGAATTGGCAATTTTTGCTGGAATGGCTTGACGCCCCTGTTGAGATTTTTCCTTCGCCCTCCTATAGTCAGGGAGGATTTCATCTGGGCAGGGGGAGAACATGGTCAGCATTCGCAAAAATCTTCTTCAGCTTATTTTTTCCGGTGCCTACCTCATGCGCTGGAACGACAAACTTCGCCCTGTGGAGCTGCTCGAAATTGACAAGCAGGCTCACAAGATGCTGCTGGCCTGCGTGCTGTGGCACGAAAATTCACACAACCTGCTTCCGGCACAGCGAGTGGCTCTGGCCAGTGAGATTGTTGAAGGCGGTCTCTTTGACTATTTCTACAGGCTTATCATCACGGATGTCAAACCACCCATTTTCTACAGGATCAAGGAGGATCCCCAACAATTTCAGCAACTCACACAGTATGTACTGGGTCGGCTGGAACCGGCGCTCGCCCCCCTTGGACCCTTTTGGGACAGGCTATGTCGCTGGCATGCCGCAACGGAAACGGACACTCCGGCACGTCGCATCCTCACGGCTGCTCACCTCTTTGCGTCGCAGTGGGAATTCCGCCTCATTGAGCCTTTGAACACGCCCTTCGACGAAGAGATGGAAGACATAGGGCAGTCTTTCCCTGACAGATTGAACACTTTTACGGAATTGCGTGGTCTGTCTGACATTCGCACCCCCGGCACGGCTTTGGCCCGTCTGGCAAATCTGTGCGGGCAGCTGCGTTTCCAGATACGCTGGACGCAGGCACCGCGCATCCCGTCCACGTCCGTACTGGGGCACATGTTCATTGTGGCAACATACGCCTACATGTTTAGCCTTGCCGTGGGGGCGTGCCCGGCAAGAGCCTGTAACAATTTTTTTTGCGGTCTTTTTCACGATTTGCCAGAAGTACTGACACGCGACATCATTTCTCCTGTCAAACAGTCCACCGCAGAACTGCCAAAACTCATAAAGGCCTTTGAGGCAAAGGAGTTGGAACGCCGCCTATTTACCCCCTTGCGTGCCGAGGGTTTTACCTCGCTTGTGGAACGCATCAGCTATTATTTAGGGCTGGATGTAGGCTCCGAATTTCAAGAATGCGTCCGGAAGGACGGTCGCGTATATAAACTTGATGGCTTTGCAGCCATGGCCTCATCAAACCGCGATGAACTGGATCCCAAGGACGGACAGCTCATCAAAATCTGTGACACTCTAGCCGCCTTTCTGGAAGCGCACAGCTCCATCCGCAACGGGGTTTCTTCACCTCACCTGCTGGAAGCCCGCGTGCGTTTGCTGACAAAACTTCGCGACCATAGCCTGCCCGCCCTGCGTCTGGACACCCTCCTGGCCGACTTCGATTAAAAACTTTGCCAAAACGGACAAAGTATTTTTGTCCACCCTTTAGCATTGCCAAGCTCAGCCGAGAAGGGTATGCCTCCAGAATGTCCACGTTCATGCTGACGATCATTCTGGCAGCGGCCCTTTTGCACGCTTCCTGGAACATCATAGTCAAGAAGGGCGGAAACAAGCTTTTTGAAACCGGCCTAACCGCCACAGGGGCGTTTTTGCCCGCCTTGTGTTTCCTGCCATTTCTCCCTTTACCGGCACCGGCATCCTGGCCTTTTTTGTGCCTCTCCTCCCTGTGCCACACCGCCTACTATGTCTGTATGGCCTCGGCATACGAAAAAACTGACCTCTCCGTCGGATATACGGTCATGCGCGGCGCAGCTCCCCTGATCACGTCCATTGTCCTCCTCTGCTTCGGGATGGGGCTTTCCCTCCTAGCATGGATCGGCGTGTGCGCCCTCTGCGCAGGGATTCTCAGTCTTGCAGGAGAAGCCAAAGGACGAAAATACGGATGGCGGGGTCTGAACAGCGCCCTGCTCACCGCCGTCGTCATTGCGGCCTACACCCTCACAGACGGGCTTGGTGCGCGTGCCAGCGGAGATGGCGCCAGTTACGCCTGCTGGCTCTTTGCTCTCAAGATGCTGCCGATGCAGGCCTTCCTGGTCCTGAGGCATGGCAAGGCATATCTGAATTATGTCTCAGGCAAACCGACGCCAGGAATCCTGGGCGGCATGGCGTGCTTTGTCTCATACGGCATCGCTATATGGGCCATGACCAAAGCCCCTATCGCCATGGTGGCAGCACTCCGGGAAACCTCGGTGATTTTCGGAATGCTCCTTTCGGTACTCTTTCTCCACGAAAAATTCACCCTTCCGCGTGTCGTGGCGGTTGTGCTGGTGACAAGCGGAGCTGCCCTCCTCAAGGTGTCCTAAACGTCCCAAAGCCTCTGAACATGAAAACGATTTTTTATCATAAATCCACTGTCTTCTTATTGACTATGAAAATGAAATTCATTATATTACCACCGACACGATCATACCAACCTTGGGAGCAATACCATGTGCGTTACTCTTATTGGCGGGATGGACAGACTTGAGAAGGAATACGTGGCTGCGGCGGCTGACGCCGGTCACACCCTGCGTTTCATCACTCGCAACGAACGCAATTTTGTTCAAAAAATCGGGCACCCAGATGCCCTTATTGTATTTACCAACAAGGTCTCCCATGAAGCAAAACGCAAGGCCGTTCAAGTGGCACGGGCCAAGAACATTCCCGTACAACTCGTGCATTCGTGTGGCGTGTCATCACTGCGCGGCTGTCTCTGCAAAGCTCAATAGCCTGTCTCAGAATATACGACGCAAACATCTTTCCACAGAGGGGGGAACGATGGAATCATTTCACAACAAGGCTGAAGGTGATGCTTCCAACGATCCCGAGGCCGTGGCTTCCTTCGCTCAAGACGTTATCAAAAAACTGTAGTCACGCTCCCTGTCACAAAGTCAGGAAGGTTCGTTGACATGTGTCACGGCGTTAACCCCACATTTGAAACAATGCGGGGTGTCCTGTCTATAAAGGAAACAGCAAGCAGCCAATGACCGAAAGCCAGAGGCATGTGCTGATATCGCTGTGAGTCAGTACGTTCTTTGCGCTGCCGTCAATCCTGAACGAAGGTATCTTCCGCATACCGTTCAAGGCACAACTTCAGTCGCTCTGAACCGACACTGGCAATGTTCACCCAGTGAACAGGCGCCGTGCTAGCCCAGTCCATTTCCGCTATGAAGATAAAACGCATGGCAACGCCAGTCGGGCAAGTCTGGTTGCAGCGGCCAAGCCGTTTCGAAAGAAAGGCATAGGGCTGCTCTCCCTTAACTGCCTTGCTTGGCACAAAGAAAAACACGTAGAGCTGGTCCGAGGAAAACATGTTTCTTACGCTATCTTCAGGCATGCATATGCGACCGCCTCCGGCGGCAAGATCAAGTATGAGAGGGGGGCGTGGATCCTGTAAAACATGATCACGCAGAAGCACCTTTAGCTGGTCGCGTGTCGCCGGAGGATGGTCAGAGGCTATTATGGCTCCAAGCCTTGTGAATTCACGCTTCCACGAATAGCGGGGATGCCTGCGCAGGGCACGCATGACGGGTTGGCCAAAATGAACCGTCATGCGCGATATTTGACCTGATTCGTCTTCCTCACAGGCAAGGATGTCAGCTTGCCCGGAAACACCTGTACCGGCTCCATCCCCCGGGATACGGAAGGAAAACTTCGCCTGCTTTGAGGCACGGTGGCAGGTGCCCGCCATTACAGCGCACTTTTGGACGTTGTAATACCAATTGTGTGTCTCTGTGGCAGACAGCACTCCCTCAAGAGTAAGATTTTTCGGGCCGTCTGCACGTTCAAGACTGCAGAGCAGGGTTATGCTGATGCCAGCCTCAGCGGCTGTTGCAAAGGGATTGTCCTGCATACCACATTTCCTGAATTCCAAAAAAGACAACAATGGCACTTAATCATGGTAGTTTATGCCAAATCCAGAATAAATCAAGAGCCTGGATTGGTCTCCGCCGCATTGGCACTGCTCCCTGCTACCAGGCACAAATATCTTGCTTCCTGACAATTTTTGAATAATACTTTTTTTTTTGAGTGAATAAGGGGGCATCAGACATGCAACAGATACACAAGGTCGTTCTTGCCTATTCCGGCGGGTTGGACACTTCAGTCATTCTCAAATGGCTCATCGAAACCTACCATTGTGAGGTCATCACGCTTACGGCAAACCTCGGCCAGCCGGAAGACCTCTCTGGCGTGGAAGAAAAGGCCATGAAGACGGGGGCCTCTAAGGCGTATGTGCTGGATCTGCGCGAGGAAATGGCCCGTGATTTTATATTTCCCATGATGCGTGGCGCGGCACGCTATGAAGGTCGCTACCTGCTGGGGACGTCTATTGCCCGCCCACTAATCGCCAAAGCCCTAGTGGATATCGCCCGCAAGGAAGGGGCTGATGCCGTCGCCCACGGCGCAACCGGAAAGGGTAACGATCAGGTTCGCTTTGAACTTTCTGTGGCTGCGCTTGCGCCAGACATCAAGGTCATCGCACCGTGGCGGGAATGGGAACTCATGTCTCGTACTGCCCTGACGGCCTTTGCCGCCAAACATGGCATTCCCATTTCCAGTGGTGCCAAACGCTACAGCATGGACGCCAACATGTTGCACACCAGCTTTGAGGGAAGCGAGCTGGAAAATCCAGGCAACGCACCCGACGCATCCTGCCACGAGCGCTGTGTGCCTGTTGAGCAGGCGCCTGACACTCCTGAATACGTCAGCGTGACTTTTGAACACGGAAATCCCGTGGCCGTCAACGGGGAAAGTCTGCCCCCTGCCGCCATCATCCGTACGCTGGCCGAGATGGCAGGACGCAACGGCATAGGCCGCGATGACATGGTTGAAAACCGTTTTGTCGGCATGAAGTGTCGCGGCGTGTACGAGAATCCGGCCGGGACTCTACTGTTTGCCTTGCATCGCGACCTTGAAGGCATCTGCATGGACCGCGAAGTTCTGAGCGTGCGCGATATGCTGGCCGTACGTTATTCGCAATGCGTGTACAACGGTTTTTGGTATTCCCCGGAACGCGAAGCCATGCAGGCTTTTATGGACAAATCCCAAGAATGCGTCACCGGTACGGTGCGTGCAAAACTCTACAAGGGCGGCGTATGGCCCCTGGCTCGGACTTCACCGAACTCCCTTTTCTCCGAAGATTTGGCCACCTTCGAGGGCGGCGATTACGATCATAAGGATGCCGCAGGCTTTATACGCCTCAACAGTCTGCGGTTGCGTCTATACGCTGCAGTAAGGGAGAAAAGTGCCAAAAATTGACTAAAAATTTTCTCTTCCGACATATTCGAGAATGGCGGTCATGATGCTTGAGACCGCCGTTCCTGTTTTCAATCCTGAACAACGGAACAGTCATATGAACACCAACCAGAGCTGGGGTGGGCGTTTCGCCGAAGGCCCGAAAGAAGCCGTCTCCCGTTACACGGATTCGCAAACCTTTGACCGCGCACTCTACGCGCAGGACATCCGTGCCTCCCAGGCCCACGCCCGCATGCTGGGCCGTCAGGGTATCATCACACCGGACGAAGCCACCACTCTTGTTGATGGGCTTGAACGTGTGCGTGAAGAGATTGTCTCCGGCGCATTCGTTTGGAAACCGGAACTGGAAGACGTGCATATGAACATTGAGGCACGTCTTACAGAGCTGGTGGGAGATACAGGAAAGAAGTTGCACACCGGTCGCAGTCGCAATGACCAGGTTGGGCTGACTTTTCGACTCTATGTGGCCGAAAGACTGGAAGTATGGCAGCAGGGGCTTTCCGCTCTTTGCGCCGAAATCATACAGCGTGCGGAGGAACACCGCGAAACAATTCTCCCCGGCTGCACTCACCTTCAACCTGCCCAACCCATAAGCCTGGCACATCACCTTCTGGCTTATGCCTGGATGTTCCGGCGTGATTGGCTACGCCTCGGGGACACTCTCGTACGCGTGCGCATTTCACCTCTGGGTGCCGCCGCTCTGGCTGGCACGACATATCCGCTGGATCCGCAATCTGTTGCAAACGAAGTTGGCTTTGATGCCATCTACCCCAATTCCATGGATGCCGTTTCCGACAGGGATTTTGTTCTTGAAGCGCTCTTCGATGGTGCCACGGTCATGATGCACCTCTCTCGCCTCTGCGAAGAAATCATTCTCTGGGCTAATCCGGCCTACGGTTTCGTACGCCTGCCAGACGGATACGCCACTGGATCTTCCATTATGCCACAAAAAAAGAACCCGGATGTCGCCGAACTCATGCGTGGCAAGACAGGACGTGTCTACGGCGCCCTGTCAGGTCTATTGACGGTCATGAAGGGATTGCCACTGGCCTACAACCGTGACATGCAGGAAGACAAGGAAGGCTTTCTGGATGCCGATACCACCATCGCCGCATCCCTGCCGCTCATGGCTGGCATGCTCCACGAACTGCAGTTTTGTACAACCCGTATGCGGGAAGCCTGCAAGGCGGGTTTCTGTAACGCCACAGAATTGGCAGACTACCTTGTCAGCAAGGGATTGCCCTTCCGCGAGGCCCACCATATCACGGGTCAGGCCGTAGCTTTAGCCGAACGGTCGGGCAAAGGGCTGGAAGATCTCAGTCTTGAGGAATTGCAAGGGATCAATCTCTGCATTGAAGCTGACGTATACCCCGTTCTGGACTACGCAGCGGCAGTCCGTCGCCGAGAAACCCCGGGTGGCACGGGTCCTGAGTCCGTGAAACGACAGCTTCACGAACTGCACTTGTGGCTATCGCAAAACGCTGCCCATACGGCTTGACCAGGGGGAATCTTCATGTCTTCGATTTCTCCAGACTTGTCTTCCCTCATTTCTGCCGCGTCCCACATGGATGACGACGTGACAGCTCAACCCAGCAAGGCGTACTGGCCACAATGGGTTGAAGAATTTCGGGTAGATGACAATTTGCTTTCTGCCGCCTATGAAGGCACGCCCGCCAGACTGCGTGCCTCAATCAAAACAGGCCTTGCGCTCTCCCACATGCGTTTTGGCGAAAGCACTGAGGAACACTGTCGGCTTGTGCGCAACACGCATCTCGGTTTTTGGCGAAGTGCGCATAGTTTGCCCGTGCCCTGGAGTGTTGTTGTCTTCTCGCCCACCTATGCCGCTGCCGCACGACTCACGGCTGCCTGTGCCGCCGCGATGCTGGGAGGCGTCACGTTGATTGGAGCCGTATGTGTTGGTGGAACTCCCACAAAAGCCGCGATGGTCAGTCTAGAACTCTCTGGAGTGGAAGATATTTTTACCCTTCCTGCGACGGATTTACTCACCCTGCTGGCTGAGATTTCTCCTGGTCCAGGCCGACTCGTCCTTTTGCATACCGGAGAAATGGCCTCTACGTCGTGCTCAATCCGCGCACTCAACATGAAATATTACGAAGAATGTCACCCACCGACCCTTGCCCTGCCACAGCCGGACATCTTTGATCTCGAAGCTCTGGCTTTCGCTCAGGCAGAAGCTTTTCAGACTGTTCACGATAAAACGTCACCCGTTAAACTCGACGCCATCTATGTTGATGCTGAAACGGCATACACGGAATGCCTTCTCAACCAAAGCGTACAGACACCCCTGATACTTACCCCTGGCTGTGAAGGCTTCTGGCTGCATTCTGGACTTACACCTGATTTTTTCCGGATACGGCAGGAAAGTCTGGGAATTTTATGACCATCAACATTGCTTATGCGATAATCAGCCTAACTACAATTGCCTACAAACGGCTTGTGCTTACTACATCTGGCGGTAACTACCCGTGACGTGACTTTTACTCGCGAGAATCGCGCCATTCTCGGCACATCCAAAACAATACCCCCGGTTTCCAGGGGGTATTGTTCATGGTTCAGCGCAAAACATGCGCCTAGTCTGTGAGCGTCAGGCGCTCCTTGTTCTTCTCAATGCTCTCCGAGGGTTTTCCGCTGCGATCGTTGTACTGAGTGTGCAGCAGATGATGCGCCTTTTCCGAATTCGGCGCGTCCAGGAAATCCCTGTAAAGCTGCTTGATCTGCGGATTATTGTGCGACTGTCGACGGGGCATGTTGTGATCCAGGCTGAAAAGCCCATTGCGACGACGCTTGCCACCAAGATGGTAGGCACCCTTGACACGCGGGATGCCGCCGCCATTGACGCAGCCGCCGGGACAGGCCATGACCTCAATAAAAGTATAGGGAGACTCTCCCCTGAGCGCCTGTTCTGCCAGTATGCGGGCATTGCGCAGGGTGTGGGCGATGGCCACCTTGATCTTACCGTTCCCAGGGCCAAGATCCACCTCAGCCTCACGCATGCCCTCCAGACCGCGCAGCTCATGCACATCAATGCCGTCTATCTCCTTGCCATTCAGGACAGCATAGACCGTCCGCACTGCCGCCTCCATGACACCGCCAGTGGTGCCAAAAATCACGGCCGCTCCTGTGGAATCACTCATGTAAGGATTGTCAAAGGGCGCGGGTGCTATTTCCTGCAAGTTTACGCCAGTACGACGCAAAAGCCTGGCAAATTCACGCACGGTTAGCACCACGTCCGTATCACGCACGCCCTCTGTGGATAGTTGAGGACGGGCCGCCTCATCCTTCTTGGCTACGCACGGCATAATGGAAACGGTGCGAATTTTTTGGGCTTCAATGCCCATCCTCGCCGGAAGGTATGTCTTGGCCAGCGGACCCTGCACGCCCTGGGGGGAACGCGTGGTGGAAAGATAGGGCAAAATGGCTGGAATATGTTTTTCCGCATAGTTGATCCATCCGGGACAGCAGGAAGTGAACATGGGCAGCACGCCCTTGTTTTTAATGCGGCCCAGAAGTTCCGTACCTTCCTCCATGATGACCACGTCAGCTCCGAAGTCGGTGTCGGTCACGATGTCCGCGCCAATGGCCTTGAGGGCAGCCACGATTTTCCCTTCCACATTGGAGCCGGGTTCGAAACCAAATTCCTCGCCAAGCAGCACGCGCACAGACGGGGCAAAACTGAAAACCGTGATGATCTCGGGATCGGTAAGCCAGTCCAACACCTGATCGTTCTGGTCTCGCTCGGCTAAGGCTCCGGTGGGACAGACAAGGATGCACTGCCCGCACTGTATGCAGGTTGAGGTATTGTGATCAGGCGCCATGCCCACACCGATACAGGCTTCCTGGCCCTTGTTGTCCACGGTGAGGGCGTGTACGCCCTGCACCTGACGGCACACCTCAACGCAGCGCAGGCAGCGGATACACTTGGTCATGTCGCGTATCATACCATTGGCGCTGGTATCGACCGGTCGTGCCATAGCCGCAGGCACCAGTTTGTCGGCAAAGCGGTTCCGGGCGAGGCCAACGGCTTCACCCAAATCCTGCAACTCACAATTGCCATGACGGGCGCAGGCCACGCAGTTCTGATCATGGTCGGCGAAAATGAGCTCCACTTGCATGCGCTGGCGCTCACGCACTTCTTTGGAGAGTGTGTCCACTTTCATACCGTCCAGCATGGGCGTGTCACAGGAGGTTGACATACGCGGGCCAGTACCGTCGTCAATTTTCACAAGACACACGCGACAGGTGCCGGGCTCATGGTTAAGAGGTTCAAAACGGCAGAGCGTGGGAATGAATATGCCGTTGCGCCTGGCCACCTGCAAGACGCTTTCCCCGTCCTCAAACTCGTATTCCCGGCCATTGATGATACAGGTGCTCATGACAGGGCCTCCTTGCTGGCTGCGGCGCCGGGAATGGGTTTGGCGGTAACAACGGACAGCACCCTGTAACAACGCATGCAGCGTGCCGCCTCGGCCCAGGCTTCTTCCTTGCTCATGGTCTGCTCCACCTCGCGGAAGTTGTGGTCACGCTCGTCGGCCGGCAACTCGTGCAGGGGCACGCGATCCCTGTGCCGCTTGAGCGGGGCTGGCTTCCCGTCATTGAAGAGTTTGCCCTGAGCGATCATCTCGCTCATACGCCAACGTGAATCAAACGGCACTTCCTCATGGGATAGATAGCGGTCGATAGATCTGGCAGCAAAGTAGGCATGCCCCATGCCCATGATCATGGTAGTCGGACCCTTGGCTCGCGGACCTGCGGTGCAGTCCCCACCGGCAAAAACACCACGACGGCTCGTCTCATGAGCGGCGTTGACAACGATACAACCCTTGCGGTCCCGTTCGATGCCTTCTTCCCCAGAAAGCATGGCCGGATCCGTATTCTGCCCGATGGCTGCGATGACATGACTGCACGGGATGACGTGCTCCGTCCCCTCCTTGGGCCGCACACCGCGCCGGCCGCTAGCGTCGGGTTCGGTGCGCTCCATGTCCACCACGCGTAAACCGGTGATCTGCCCGTTTTCCACCACAAGCTCTTTCTGCCCGCAAAGGAAATGGAATTGCACTCCCTCCTCGCGGGCGGCGGCAATTTCTTCCTTATCACAGGGAGCGTCGGCCTCGGTGCGACGATAGATCAAATGCACTGTGCCCGTGGCGACGCGTGTGGCCGCACGGCAGCAATCCATGGCCACGTTGCCGCCTCCCACAACCACGGTGTCTCCTTCAAGCACAGGCGGTGTGCCTGCCTTGACACCGTCATAGACACGCTCGAGAAAACCGATGCCATTTTCATACCCACCAAGGGTTGTGTCCTCGCCGTCCATACCCAAAAAGGCGCCCTGCGGACATCCGCAGCCGATAAAAACGGCCTCGTACCCCTTGTTGAACAGGTCGTCTACGGTGAAGTCGCGCCCCATCTTCGAGTTATAGAAAAATTTTCCGCCCATGGAGACCACAATATCCGTCTCTTCTTTGAGCGTATCCTTGGGCAGGCGATAGATGGGGATACCGTAGCGTATCATTCCCCCGGCTTCGGCCTTGGCTTCGAAGATGTCCACGGGGTAGCCACGTTCTAGCAAGTGATAGGCACAGGAAATGCCCACAGGTCCGGCCCCCACCACAGCCACACGGGCGGTTTTGGTGGTGGCGCTCTGAGCAGGCTTGAGCACGCCGCTGGCTAGGGCGCTGTCTGCGGCATAGCGTTTGAGATTGCGGATGGAAATGGGCTGATCTACCCAACCTCTCCTGCACGCGCTCTCACAGGAGCGAACACACACGCGAC
>JAGAEE010000049.1 GCA_017613295.1 Desulfovibrio sp.
CGGGTTTCACTTTTGCTGCGTGATCGGCTGGAGAATGTATGTCAGCACTAACAGTACGCCAAGAAATCGCGAACCTCGACGCCTATGTTCCCGGTCTTTCTATTGCTGAAATTCAGCAAAAATACCATCTGTCCCAGGTCATCAAAATGGCCAGCAACGAAAATCCTCTCGGGATGTCCCCCATGGCACAAGAGGCCGTCAAACGCCACGCTTCAGAGGCATTTCGCTATCCCCAGGGCGGCAATCCGCGACTTACACTGGCCCTGGCAACACGCCACAAGGTAAAGGCAAGTCGCGTGATCGTTGGCAACGGTTCTGACGAGCTCATTGACCTTCTCATCCGCGTTCTGGCCGAACCGGGACGGCACAACATCGTATGCTTTGATCCCTGCTTCAGTATCTATCCCATTCAGTCGCGCATTTGCGGCGTGAAAGCTCACCGTATCCCCCTGAAGGAAAATTTTTCCTTCGACTTTGACGCTCTGTTGCGGCGTGTGGACGACAACACCCGTCTTGTTTTTCTCACAACGCCCGACAATCCTTCAGGATTCTGCCCGCCAAGAGAGGATGTGGAAAAGCTGGCCCGTGCCCTAGCTGCCAAAGCCCCCCACTGTCGATTAGTTGTGGATGAAGCCTATATGGATTTCGCCGACAACGAAGAAGCCTTATCCTTACTGGCCTCTGGCCTTTTGCCAGACAATACGGCCATCACTCGCACCTTTTCCAAAAGTTTCGGTCTTGCCGGCCTGAGACTTGGCTACGCTGTCCTGCCCGGCAATCTGGCAGGATATCTGTGGCGCGCACGCCTGCCATTTTCTGTCAACATTCTTGCGGAAGAAGCGGCACTGGCCGTTCTGAATGACGTAACCTTTTATGAAGCCACACAGCAAACTGTGCGCGACGGGAGAAAAACACTCGCTGATGGCCTGACCGCCTTGAAATGCACGGTCTGGCCCAGTGCCGCCAATTTTCTCATGTTTCACATGCCTGAAGAAGGTCCAGACGCTCGTGAATGCTTTGAAGCTCTGCTACAGAAGGGTATCATCATCCGCCCTCTCAAGAGCTACGGCCTGCCAGATCATTTACGCGTCAGCGTGGGCAATGCCCAGGAGAATCAGCTCTTTCTCTCAGCCATGGGTGACATTATAACCCGACATGAACCTTCCGCCAGGAGTGGAAAGGCATGAACGACGCATTGCCCATCGTGACCCTGGACGGTCCCGCCGGAGTGGGCAAGACAACCCTGGCGCGGCGTGTAGCCGATAATCTGGGGCTTTCCTACCTCGATACAGGCGCCATGTTCCGGTGTTTGGCTCTCAAACTGGGCCCGGGAGCGGAAAAACTGCCCGAGAAAGAATTGCGCTCCCGCTGTGCCCAATGGACATTCACCCTTGCGGGCCATGGCGCACACTCTGCTTTACTGTGCAATGATATGCCCGTGGGAGGAGAGATTCGCACCGAGGAAGTGGGAATGCTGGCCGCCCGTATTGCCACCGTGCCGACAGTTCGCGAAATCCTTTGCGCCATACAGCGTACGCTCGGCAACCGTTACTCTCTTGTGGTGGAAGGACGTGACATGGGCACGGTGGTTTTTCCCACGGCTCGTTTCAAATTCTTTCTGGATGCCGCACCAGAAGTTCGTGCCTTGCGTCGCCTGAGGGATCTGGAAGAACGCGGGGAGGGTGTTGACCTCGCATCCCTTACCTCCCAAATCCGGCAACGGGACTCTCTGGATCGCAATCGTCCCATAGCTCCACTTCGGCCGGCAAAAGACGCTTTTGTGATAGATACCTCAAATCTGGATATTGAAGGCGTCCTCAATGCCATTTTACAGCACATCTGTGCTCATGACGGTGCCCATTTCTTCCCGTCGATCAACGTCATGTATTGAATCGGACATCCAATTCCGGCGGCAGTCTGTCATCCTTTTGTAAATCGGCTCTTCATGTGCCCTGCTCAGAAACAAATTTCCACGGCAACGACCTTGCTGCATGCAAGACGTTATTGGCGCGCCGTCAATTAAGGATGAACGGAAAGACCTTTCAAACATGGCATATCAACAATGGGGGAAAAATCTGCCGAGAGTTTGTCAAGTTGTGCCAATTCGTTGGCACCGTGACCGTCAAAACTATTCCCCTATCATGACTTTTTTGCCCGTTAATTTCACAATAAAAATTTAACATATTGATATAAAATGATTTTTTAAATATGGCACACTGCATGCATTCTTCCTGGCAAACAACGCGCATACCGCGCTTGTGAAAACCTGCTTCTGTCGGGGAGGACAACATGAGCAACCAACTGGATTACGAAATCAACAAGGAATTGGGCGAATGCTACCTGTTCATGGGTGACTTTGACAAGGCCGAGGAATATTACCGCAAGGCCGCCAGCGACAACTCACAGTGCGCAGCTCCCTATCTGGGATTGGCCACAGTAGCGGTGCAGCGCGCCCAACTTGACAAGGCTCTGATCCTTTACCAAAAGGCCGCCAGTGTGGAAGAAACGGACAAGGCCCTGTGCGGCATCGGCCTTGTATATATGGAACAGGGCGAGCACCAGATGGCCTTTGATTCCTTCGCACGGGCGCTCGACAAGTCCTGCGAAAATATTGTGGCTCTCAACTGTCTTGTTCGCGAAAGCTACCAGCTCGGTTGCGTGGAAAAGGTCCTTCCCTACCTCGAGGCAACCCTTGAGGCAGGCGTCGAAGCAGAAGCCGTACGCGTTACCTTGGCCGGATGCCTTATTTATCTGGGTCGCGGCGCTGAAGCCCGTGCACATCTGGAGAGTGTGCTGGGGGCCAATCCAGCCAATACCAGCGCCAAGGAACTTTTTGACACCATGGCTGCCTAGGCATGGTCTCAAGACCTGCCGCAGCCTGTACATACTCCCCTCCCCACATGATTTTCCGGCCCCAGGCGGGTGCCGGGGCCGGGAGATCATATCAAGGGGAAAGCATTGCACCACCGCTTCTCCGCCGTGCCCGACGGGGACAAGGCGTGCGGCTGAGGCTGTAAAACAGCCCCTGAATATTCAGGGGCTTTTTTTCTTCCTGAAAGCTCGCGCAACAACTCTGTTGACGTGTCTGACGCTGAAGGCTATGTGAAAACCCTTCAGACGATACCCTTACAGAATCTTGTATACTGCCTTGCCAACGTCCGGAGTTTTTCATGCAGATTCCCGTTCCAATCATCACCATTGGCCTTCTGCTATGCTCCAACATATTCATGACCTTTGCTTGGTACGGTCATTTGCGCTACAAGGGTGCAGCCTTGCCTTTGGTCATTCTTTCAAGCTGGGGAATCGCCTTTTTCGAGTATATGTTGCAAGTTCCGGCCAACCGTATTGGCTATGGACATTTCTCAGCTGCTGAACTCAAAACCATACAGGAAGTTGTCTCCCTCAGTGTATTCATGGCTTTTTCTGCTCTCTGGCTTCACGAACCCCTACGCTGGAACCATGCCCTCGGCTTTGCGCTTATTGTGCTGGCGGCCTGGGTCATTTTCAAAAAATGGTGATCTCCTGTGTTTGACGGCACAGCATTGATCTACAGCCTTGGCATTCTCGCAGCTTTTGTCGGCGGATTCATCGATTCCATAGCAGGAGGAGGCGGACTGGTGACCATGCCGGCACTGCTGCTTTCCGGCTTGCCACCACATATGGCGCTTGGCTGCAACAAGGTCAGCGCCTGCCTTGGCACCTTGACGGCTGTGGGCAACTTTGCCCGCAGCGGACTCGTGCGTTGGCGTCTGGCACTGTCTGGCATCGGTTTTTCACTTCTGGGCTCTCTAGCTGGTTCTCAACTGGCGTTGCGGCTGGACCCGACCATACTGGGCAAGGTCCTTGTGGCGATGCTGCCTGTAGGCATGTGTGCTGTGCTGCTACCTCACAAAACGGCAAGAGATTTTGCGAGGCCACGTTCCCCGCTTCCACAGTCAGGAGTCCGCTTCTGGATACCCGTTTCCGCAGTGTGTCTGATAATGGGAGTATATGACGGTTTTTTCGGTCCGGGGACTGGCAGTTTTCTCATACTGGCCCTCCATTGGGTACTACGAATGGAGCTTATGGAAGCTTCGGCGACCTCAAAGGTATTCAATCTGGCATCCAATTTCTCCAGTACCATGGTTTTCATTTATGGAGGCGTGGTCCTCTGGCAACTGGCCATACCCATGGCGGCGGCCTGCTGCCTGGGCAACTGGATGGGAAGTCGCATGGCCATTCGTATCGGGCCAGCCGTGGTACGGCGATACCTCACCATTTCCCTCAGTTTGCTTTTACTGACCCTGGTTTGGCAGTATTTTCTCTCTCCCTTTCTCCACTAATGGTGTGCACTACATCATCTGCCTTGCGTTTTGTCGGTTTTACGCATAGTCTTCAATGCGCTAGGAAATGCTGAGCCATTTGGGGCTCATTTCACGTGCCTTACCCAGTCCAGACTTTTTTTCAATTTTGCAGGGACCAAGACGAGCCAATACGTGCATGCGTGCAGCCGTCTACATGGAAGATGTAACCGTCCTAACTTTCAGGAGCAGCAATCATGGGCAAATTTGTTATCAAGCAGGCCAAAAAAGGTATTATGTTCAATCTCAAGGCCAACAATGGCGAAATTATTGCTACCTCAGAGACCTATACCACTGAAGCGGCCTGCAACAACGGTATCAATAGCGTGAAAAACAATGCTGTGGAAGCCAAACTTGAAGACCAAACCATGGAAGGTTTTACCCCCGTGACCAACCCCAAGTTCGAAGTGTACAAGGACAAGGCTGGAGAATTCCGCTTCCGTCTCAAAGCCCGTAATGGTGAAATAATTGCCGTCTCCGAAGGATATAAGCAGAAAGCCTCATGCCTGAACGGCATTGAAAGCGTACGAAAAAATGCGCCTGATGCGGCTGTCACCAACGAAGCTTAGTGCCGCAATCCCGACATTTTTCACACTGAATGTCAACGGCAGACGACACAGACCAGGAGCGTGACCAATTCTCTATACAACAACTACCGGGTTCTCACACCGATGGCTTGCAGTAAGAAACTGACGCTGCCATGTGGTCCTGTCCACTTTTTTGTTATGGCTGGTCTGCTGGTCATTTGTCTGCTTTGTCTTGTCGTTTCCCGTCTGATATCCCAGCCTGCCTCGACAGGAATTGTCGACGGAAGCGTTCCCCTCAATATGCGAACGGCTCTGGGCGCCGCTCTCCGCCAAGAGAGGGCGCGTTTGCTGCGCCCCCACTTCGAACCAGTTGCCCCCATTCTTGACAAGGCTTGCGATATCACCATTTCCTGTGGTCTGAAAGGCGCAGAAATCCATTACACCACTGACGGCTCCACGCCCACCGCAGAGAGCCCGCTTTACAGTACTCCCCTGTCACTGACTATGGGGAACGGCATGAGTTCCCTTCCCTTGAAGGCCATTGCCATCATTGAAGGAGAACCAGGCCCAGTCGCAGTACACACTTATTTGGGGAATCTGACCTTCAAACCGGCCGGACAATCCTTCATCTTTTCTCTGACCACGGAGGCAGACAACCTTTACGGCTACGAAAATGGCATTCTTGTTCCAGGTAGACTACGTGCGGAAACGGAAAACATTCCTCCCGATCCGGCCAATCCAGACAAGATATATGCCAATTACAGGGCGCGCGGTCGCAGATGGGAAAAACCGGTGGATGTGGAGGTCATGGCTCCCGACGGTTCGCACATTCTGACACAGCGAGGCGGTTTGCGCATTTCTGGTGGCGCATCACGGGCTTTTGCTCAAAAAAGCCTTCGTCTTGTAGCCCGCGCTTCATTCGAACCCTCTCGGAAACGTTTTATCTACCCCTTTTTTCCCGCGTCGTCGTGCAGCAGAACCTTACCTCCAGTGCAATCCTTCAAGCATCTCATTCTGAGCAGTGGCGGGCAGGACATTGCGTCTACCCAAATACGCACTCCGCTTTTGACCCGTCTCGCCCTGCGGGCCGGATATCGCTGGGCTGCCCCTTCGGCACCCGCATCAGTCCACATAAACGGCCGCTTTTACGGGTTCTCATGGCTGACTCCCCGTTTTGACGCTCACCTGTTGGCCAGCTTCTTTAACAAGCCTGCCGGAGATTTTGTGATTCTTGATGGAAACGCCACCTCCGTGCATTCCTCTCCACGCTATCCCTTTTTGTTCCACTGGCGC
>JAGAEE010000050.1 GCA_017613295.1 Desulfovibrio sp.
ACGCGAGATCGCGGTCAGCATGTGGGTGCCGGACCTGTATCTGGCCCGCCACGGGCAGACGGAATTCAACGTTCAGGGACGTGTGGGCGGTGATCCGTCGCTGACGGCCAAGGGCCGTGCGCAGGCCAGGGCCCTGGCCGCGCATTTGCGTGGCAAGCCCATCACCTGGGTGTTTACCTCCACGCGGACGCGGTCACACGAGACGGCCGCTCCCCTGCTGGCGGACCATCCCGGAGCTCATGTCATGGCCCTGAAGGAATTTGACGAAATCAACGCCGGCATCTGTGAAAACATGCTCTACAGTGAGATACGCGAGCGCATGCCCGAAGTGACGGCCGGCCGCAACGCCAACAAATACTCCTATGTCTACCCGGAGGGGGAGAGCTACGCCATGCTGCGGGAAAGGGTGCAGCGTGGCCTCAGGCGTGCCCTTTTCCTGGCAGACAATGGCCCCACGGTTATCGTGGGCCATCAGGCCATCAACCGCGTGCTGCTTTCGCTGCTGATTCGCCAGCGCACCGAAGACGTGCCCTACATTCACATACCTCAGAACCAGTGCTACCACATCAGCCTCTCCCCCCGGCGAAAGCTGTTTGAGCGCGAGCCCTATCCTATGGAAGACGCTTCGTGATCAATCTGCTGGACATGACCCTGCCCGAGCTGGAGTCCTGGATGGTCGGTACGCTTGGTGAGCCGGGCTTTCGCGCCGTTCAGGTCTGGCAGTGGCTGTGGCAGAAGATGGCCCGCGATTTTGAGGCCATGACCAATGTTTCCAGAACCTGTCGGCAGCGACTGTCGGAGGTGGCGAATATCGTGTGGCCTGAAGTTGTCACCGTCGAGCAAAGCCGCGACGGCACGACCAAATTCCTGCTGCAGTTGGCCGACGGCAAGCGTGTGGAAACCGTGCTGATACCTTCGGAGTCGCGGGATGGCACACGCCGGTGGACGCAGTGCCTTTCCTCGCAGGTGGGCTGTGCCATGGGTTGCACTTTCTGTTCCACAGGGCACATGGGCTTCGAGCGCAACATGACCATGGGCGAGATTTTGGGGCAGGTCCTGGTGGCGCGGGCGCATCTGGGTGACGCCAGGCCGGATCACCCGGTGCTGCGCAACCTTGTGTTCATGGGTATGGGCGAACCCCTGCTCAATCTCAGAGAAGTCATGCGTGCCCTGAAAAGTCTGAACAGCGACAAGGGATTGAATTTTTCCCCGCGCCGCATCACGGTTTCCACCTGCGGTATTGAGAAGGGTCTGCGCCAGCTCGGGGAAAGCGGCCTGGCGTATCTGGCCGTTTCCCTCCACGCTCCCACACAGGGCTTGCGCGCCCGCCTCATGCCCAAGGCCGCTCAGTGGCCCCTGGAAGAAATGCTAGCCGCTCTGCAAAACTATCCCCTCAAGACGCGGGAGCGCATCACCTTTGAGTATCTGCTTCTGGGGGGGGTCAACGACGGTCCGGAACACGCCCGGGAGCTGGCACGGCTGGCGGGCTCGGTGAAGGGCAAGCTCAACCTCATCGTTTACAATCCCGCCGACGGGGCGCCCTATGCCGCTCCCACGGAGGAGCGTGTGCTGGCCTTTGAGCAAATCCTCTGGAAACGCCATATCACGGCCATAGTCCGCAAGAGCAAGGGGCAGGACATCAAGGCCGCTTGCGGTCAGCTCAAGGCCGCTCTCCCATCGAGTTGTGGCGGTCAGCAGGCCGAGGCCTGACTGTCCTTTGGACGTGACGCTTCAAAGGGTGGTGGCGGCCGCCATCGCCAGAACAGTGCCAGAAGGGGCGCCAGCCCGGACAATTCCGCCAGTTCGCGTGGTGCCACTTGGCCCACCACCCACCACAGGGCCACACTCGCGGCGGCGGTCAGCAGCATGGCCGTCCACTGTCGCAGAGACATGGGGCGTGCCGCCCACTGAAAAAAGCCCACCGTCAGTATGGCCACCCACACCTTGGTCAGGGTGAGCGAGAGCGCCGCCCCCTCCAGCGGCATGCGTGGAATAAGCGTCGTGCAGCAAATGAGGTTGCACACAAGGCCGCTGAGATAGAAACCGAGCAACAGACGATGCCGTCGCATGCCTATCATGGCGTAGGCCGCCAGATTGTGCAGAAAGGCCGTGGCGAGGCAGGGCGTGAGCAGGCGTTGCGCCGTTGCCGCACTCTGGTAGCTGTCTCCATAGACGAGAGGTAAAAAACGGTCGCTTTCCACGCAGATCAGAAAGATGATGGGCAGAGCCGCCGCCCACAGGGAACGCGCCGTCTGACCGGCAAGCTGGCGAAAGGCGTTCCTGTCCTGCTGCCAGTACTGCGTCAGCAGGGGAAAGATCACCTTGCCCAGCAGAGCGCCGGAGACGAGAACCGAGAGGCCTTCCACCGTTTCCCACGCGACGCCGTACCCGCCGACATCGGCGTTGCCGCCGTACTGTTTGAGAAAGATGACATTGATCTTGTTATAGAACATGGCACAGGCGGCCATGCAGGTGAAGATCAGTCCGTTGCGCATCTGGCGTGCCAGATCCTTCATGCCGTCCCAACCCACGCCGGTCAGGGGGTTGCGGCCCAGGGCGGCCACGGCAAATGCCATGCAGAGAAGCGATTCCACAATCTTGTACAGGGCAATGACAAGGGGCGGTGCCCCCAGCATCACGCAGGCAATGCCGAAACCCAGGCCCAGCAGTGCCGCAGGGACGCGAATGCGCATTTCCACATCCTGACGCCCCCTGGCCTGGCACAGCGCAAAGAAGGAATCGCTCACGCCGTCCAGGCCAAGCCCGGTGGCGATGCTCATGACGACCAGGCGCAGTTCTGGCGCATAGCCCTGCCATCCGGTGACAAGCCAGGTCACGGCCAGGGCTGGCAGCAGCACGGCCAGCTTGAGCCAGGTCACTTCTCCCAGAAGAGCGCGGGGGTGCCCCTCCTTGCGAGCGAAGGTGGAGAGGAGAAAATCATTGAGGCCCACATCGGCCACGGTCTTGACCAGATATCCGAACGTCAACGCCAGGACGATTTGCCCCAGAATGTCGGGGCTGCGGCGTGCCAGAAGGATGGTGAATATAGTCCAGGCCAGGTCACGCGTCCACTGTGCTCCCAGAATGAACCCCAGCCTGCGCGGGATGCTTTTCAGCTTCATTGGTGGCAGGAGGGGATTACTGAGCCTTGAAGCGCACCACGGCCTTGAATCCCGGTTTGAGTTCCAGGTCGGGATTGGGCACGGTGACCTCCACCATATAGTAGGAAGGGTTGGACACGTTCATGTCTGTGGAAATCCAGGATATTTCATTGACCGTACCTTTGAATTTCCGGTTGTTCAGAGAGGGGATCTCCACCTCCACGGCGTCTCCTTCCTTGATGCCGCTGATCTCGGCCTC
>JAGAEE010000051.1 GCA_017613295.1 Desulfovibrio sp.
ACATACTCATTCTTGGAGTTGGCAACGAACTGCTGGCAGACGAAGGTTTTGGTGTTCGCGCCCTGGAATACCTTAAAGAACACTATATATGGCCCGAACGAGTGCGACATATGGACGGTGGCACTTTAGGGGCTATGCTCATGACAGAGCTGATGGAATGTGACCTTGTGATTGTGTTGGATGTTGTCGATGGACACAAAGAACCAGGCACGCTCTACCTGCTGGAAGGCGACGCACTGCGTCAAAGTCTGAGTTTCAAGAATTCCATGCACCAGTTGGATCTGCCAGACACGTTGCTCACTTGCCGCTTGGCCGGTCATCCTGTGGAAGCGATGGTGTTTGGCATGCAGCCATTTGACATACAAAGCACCCAATACGGTCTCACCGCAAGTGCCCAGAAAAAGTTGCCGGAGTTCTGCCACAAGGTCGTGGAAACTCTCAGGATGAAAGGCATCGTGGAGGCTTTGCCCAGATAAGGCATCGAAATATCCACGGCTGCGTTCAGGCTACATACCAAGGTAGGCCGTGCGCACCTCCTCGCTCTGCAATAGCCTGTCCGCAGTATCACGCATGACAATCCGTCCATTCTCCATCACATATCCATGCGTGGCAATGCGCAGAGCCTGATTGGCATTCTGCTCCACCAGAAAGACCGTGGTGCCGTCAGCATTGACCTTTTCAATGATGGAAAATATCTGCTGAATGATGATGGGAGCAAGCCCCAGTGACGGTTCGTCCAGCAACAGCAGTTTGGGGCGTGCCATAAGGGCGCGACTGATGGCCAACATTTGCTGTTCCCCACCGGAAAGAGTGCCTCCGGCCTGCCTGCGCCTTTCCGCAAGAATGGGGAACAGACTGAACACATAATCCAGATCCTTCTTGACACCCGCCGGATCGTTACGCAAAAAGGCCCCAAGATCGAGATTTTCGGCCACACTGAGATCGGGAAAGATGAGGCGTCCCTCTGGCACCTGTGAGATTCCCAGCTTGACGATCTCGTGAGGCGGCAGACAGTGAATGGGTTTGCCATACCAGAGGATCTCCCCACGGCGTGGGTGATTGATGCCGCAAATGGTCATCAATGTGGTGGATTTTCCCGCGCCATTGGCCCCGATCAGGGTCACAATCTCGCCCTCGTCTATGGTCAAAGAGATATCACGAAGAGCCTGGATGTTGCCATAAAAGGTATCAACGTTGTGCAACTCAAGCATCACCCTCTCCCAGCGGAGTTTGAAAGACTATTTTCTTCATATTTCATCGATTATTTCAGTGAGTTGTAATTACCGACGCACGAGTACTGGTTGGGAATCATTTTCATGCCGCTGTACCCCATGAAACGTGCCGCCGTGCCAGCATCGACGCCGGCGGAAATCAGCTCGGTGCCGAAGAAGGGCCGGATTTTCCTTGTTATCCTCGCCCTCCGCAGTGATGCCGTCAACGCCGTTTTTATCGAAGCTCTCGATCTCCTGCCTCCCCGTGAGGGGCTTCACCCAGTACACGCGCCAGATGCCGTATTATCCCCGATATTGAATGACCATGACAGATCCCTCAAACACCGGATGCGTCAGGGAAAGGCGTACCTCGCCCGTCTCCCTGTGTCAACGTGGCCAGTAAGACGTCCACCTCCATTTCGGCAGATTTGGTCTGCGGCGGCTGCTTATCCGGAGCCTTCATCCGCTGCCTGGGGCGCTGAGCCGCCTCGTACTGCGAAACAATGAATTCCTCGACGGCGCTATCCAAAAACCGTAGGAGGCCGCTGCATAATACGCGGGGATTGAAATACCTGGCTAATCCTGTAAAAATTGGGCTACGATGTATCTATCTCATGTATATACCGCCACTCAGTGTCAAGGGAAATTTGATCAAAACGGGACGAATGCTTTCATGTATTCGGCATGAAGGCTATCCTTCTGCCACGATGAAATCCGCGCTTCAGATCCCTATCAATTACACGGCGTTTTATACGCCTTTGAGAACGCCGGAGTACCCTGAAGCAGGTCCAACCGTTTTTTTCATCTTTTCCTTGTTCACTCTTTGGGAGATGGCGGCTGGCGCGTCGCTTGCGCTGACAGCCGCCAAAAACTGTCGGAATGCAAGCGGCGTGACAGCCGCCTACCTTATTGCGCTGCTGTGTCAAGGGGGAGCGCGGGAAGCCCTTGTGGTATGCGACATGCCATACATGAGCAACCATATTTCTCCGGCAGAAACGGTGCGTATCGCCGGACGGCTTATGCTTGAAGGCCGGGCACAGGCTGTGAAGCTGGAAGGCGGAGCGGATTTTGCCACTGATATACGGGCCCTGGTGCGGGCGTCCATTCCCGTCATGGGGCATCTCGGCATGACGACACAATCGGTCAACGCCCTGGGAGGGTTCAGGGTACAGGGCAAGACTCCGGACGCGGCACAGCGACTCCTTGACGATGCCCGCGCCGTGGAGGCCGCAGGGGCTTTCGCCTTGACGCTGGAATGTGTCCTGGCGCCGCTGGCCGAACGTATCACACAGGAGCTTTCCATCCCTGTCATCGGGATTGGCGCTGGTGCGGCCTGTGACGGGCAGGTGCTTGTATGGCAGGATATGGCCGGCTTAGGCGAGAGGCAGCCGCCACGCTTTGTCAAGCGATTCGGCCAAGTGGGGCAAGCCTTGCGCGACACTGTGGATGCCTACGCCAGCGATGTGCGCAATGGCGACTTTCCCGGTCAGGAACAGTGTTATGCGGTTCCCGATGGGCTTGAAGAAGCCATTCGCCAGTTGAAATAGCGCGACTGATTGGGCAAAGGGACGGCAGCTTTGGAATATTTTATTGCGATACCGTCACCTTGCCTAGGGGGTCAACTCTCGTGACAAGATGTACGGGAAATACATCATCCCCGGCGTAGCACAATTCCGCGTTGAGCGAAAACACCATTTGTAGCGGGGTATCACTGTCCGGAGAGAACTGTACCTTAACGTGACGCAGCCGCGGTTCACAGCGCTCAATGAAGGCGGCAATTTCCTGCTCCACCTGTGGCATGTCTTCTTTGGAAAAGGCCAGGCCGGCACTGGTAAAATCCGGAATACCGAAATCCTCGTCCAGTACGGTGCTGCCCTTGCGTGTGTTCAGAATTTTGCCCACATAGTCGGTAACAGATCGCAGCACTTCTTCCGGCAAGGGGGCCAAACGGCGCTCCGGATCTTTTTGCATCTGCCGCAGCCTCTCCAAAAAACGCAAGCCAGCCATTATACGTGTATCCTATTGCTTTTTTGCAAAGACTATGCGCAAAATTTTGCGTGTGGGCGCATATTCCACCCTGGCCTCAAGTTTGTCTCTCGATTCCCGGGCAATGCCTGACACGCGCACCCATTGCTTATGGTCTGCAATCTGCACCCTCTTGAGTACCCCTTTGTCCGGGCGTGTGTCTGCGCGCATTCCCTTACCCCACGCCCCCATAAGGTCAATGGATAAGGAATCGACATTGGCCGGAAAAAACTCCCGGAAATTGCCAGGGGCGTCATTGCAGGCGAAACGCACTTCCACCTCGCCAGTACTCAATGTCGAAATTTCAGGCTTGCCGAGCGTACCCATGCCGGCCTTTTTCCCCTTGTGCAGGGCAATCCATTCTGTCTGCGGCGTGGAATGCTCCTCAACGGGCGGTGTAATGACCGGAGCAGGCACGGCTTTTGGTGTTTCCGGCGCAACAACAGGCGGCAAAGGGGCTGGCTCTTGAGAACCGGGGAACCAAAAGGCAAACAGGCTGCCGGAACCTTCCGTGCCGGCATTGTGCGCCACAATGCATCCCATGCCAAATACCAGCGCCAGCCAGGCGAAAAGCATGATGCGACAGAGCGAACGTAATGAATACATGGCCTCACCACACATACGTTATACGGTCAGGCAGAACTGGCGGTTCATTGCCTTCCTTCTGCAGCACATTGATCACATTGTCAGGCAGGATGCGCACAGTGACGCTGTTTACGCCAGCACTTTCCATTTTGTCCCCCTCATCCTCAAAATCATCCTGTGAGAAGTCACGCTCCCCATACTGGAAATCCTTCAGGAAGTCAGTGAACGTGTCGTAATTCTTCGTGAGCGTAAAGGACGGGAAAGCTACTTCGAGCGTTGTGTGACCGCACTGTTTCACTGTGTACTGGAATTTCTCGTCACGAGGGTAATTGCGGTTGAGCAGGGAATAGGTTTTGTCCTGACACTGAAGCGTGAGCGTCGTGGAATCGACGCGCTCGCGAGCATCCACATTGACCAGCGTCGGCTGAGAACGCAGCTGCACATAATAGGTGTCCTCAGGCGGCTGCGCGGCTATCATTTCCGCCTGAGACAGAACCTTCAGGGCGTCTGCGGTAAAGGGGAACTCTATGTCGTCCCATTTCGCAGGGGCAAGATCCTTGCCCCTGCGCGTCAGAAAGGGCTTGAGGCGCGCATCGACAAAGGTCTGCACCACGCCCTTGTCCCCGAAAAGACCGGCCACATCGTCCTGACGGTACAGGGCCGTGGCGCTGCCCAGAACATCATTTTCCCATGACTCCTGCACCACCCTGGCCGCTTGGACGGTAACGCCCTGGGCGATGAAATCCAGGAAACCCGGCATGAGATCAAGCATGGGATTCTGGCCGTTGCCCTTAAACGGTGCGAGGATAATCTCAAGCTGTTTCTGGGCGTTGGCATAAGCTCCTTCAGTAGTATCCTTCCCCTGCCCGTGCTGGTTGTTTTGAATGGGTTTGGCGTCCAGTTGCTGCCCTGCCATTCTGGCCCCTCCGAACCATGTGGAGGCAAGCGTATAGGATTGTTCCGAGCTGTTCAGTACCGGCAGCAGGGAAAGGGCATCGTCAAAATAGGCATGAATGCTTTCGGCAACCCCAAGCATCTGGCGTGCCTGCTTGGCATCCTTTGTTTCGGCGCGCAGCCGCTGCATCAGGTCCGGGGCTGAGGTCACAAGAGAGAGCAGCGTGCGTGCGCGGCTGGTAGCTGCTTCCTGATATTCGAATACGGCGATGTCCACCACCAGATCCATGAGCATGCAGCTTGACAGCCAAGGCGGACTTTCCCTGCCGGCATGAAGGAGTGGAGCCAGTTCGTCGGCCAACTGCTGCATGACGCGGTAATGCGGCATGTCTTCAATCCTGCGGATGTCCGCATAGGATTTGAATACGTCACCTTCCTGCATGGAAACACGAATTTTAGAAAAGGCTTTGGTGAAATTCAGCCAGCGATCGGCATAGTGGCGGAAATAGTCCCTGCGGAAGGCATCGGTGCTCTGTGTGATGCCCCCTCCACCGTCATCCAGCGATTCCAAATCTTCAATGATGTCCTTGAATACCTTGTAGCCTGTGGCCGTATAGGAGGATGGGACACAGACATTATTGGGGTCTGGAGGGGCAACATGGGGCCAAAAGTTCGAGAGGCAGATTTTTGCGGCGGGGTAACGGTCCTCGACTTCGCTCACAATATCCTCAAGTGCGTTGCTCCCCTGACGCCTTAGGCTCGCTGCCAGCAGGGAGCGCATCTCCCCTGTGAACATCTCCAGCTGGCCACCGTCGGCCATTGACCTGACGGCGTTGATGATAAGCAGCCCTGTCACGGGATTCCACAGAGTGGAATCTGATGTGGACATGGGAAAGGCCCTGGTTTCCGTGCCCTCGGTTGCGTTTCTGAGCCTGTCCGAAGCCACTGCGGTCAGCCACATAAGTTCCCGGCTGAATGCCCGCTCCTGGTCACGCGTTAAGCCCGTGGCGCTTGTGAGCAGGGAACGGTATTTCGCGAGCAAAGGGCTGAGGATTTTTTCATAGACTTTTTGCGTAAAATCGGCCCGTGACACCTTCAGGGCATTCAGAATGGCATCTTGGCCGAATGTGGGCAGATACCAGGCTTTCCGTGCCTTGCTTAACGACTGGATGTAGAGCATCTGCTGATAGAGGCTGCTCATTTCCTCGTCATGGATGATGGATGCCGATTTGGGGACGGTTTCGGATAATGCCTGGTGCTGGTAGAGCACATTAACTCCCATGAGGCCGCATACGGCCAACAGAAGCAGGAGCCATGCTCCCATGACGCAGACCCGAGTATTGGCCACAAAGGGCAGCCCGCGCGTGAGCGGCGCGGCATGCGTTGATGAGGGCAGCACATAGGAGAGCAGGCCCGTGAGAAATGCGGGACGCTGCCCCGCCGTGTTTTCCCCCTGGCAGAAGCAGATGCCGGCAAGCAGGGGCCGTGTCTGGTGCGCCACCTCGCGGGAAATCTGCTCCAGGGCCAAGTGCAGCCTGTCGCCGAGGGCACGCAGGGAGCGCAAGGCCTCCAGCATGTCCCCCTCAGGCTGGCGTCCGTCGACCGACGCTGCGCGCACCATATCTTCCAGGCGTGCTGCGGCCTCTTCCGCAGCGGCTCGGGCACTGGCCGAAGCATGCTGTGCCTGGCCCAGCACGGAGTTGAAATCGCCGGCGGGCACAATGTCCAGAATTCTGTCCATACCGGGCAGAGCCTCAATGCCCTCCACCAGTACATAGACCGGGTAGCTTCGGTTCATGGTCAGCATGAGCTGCTGCGTCTTGGTGCGGAGTTGTCGCCCGAGGGCTGCGAGTTCCTCCTCACTGCGGCGGGAGATGTCCGCCACGGAAAGCAGCAGCATGATGCCGCGCAGGGGGAGGTGGCGGCGCTGCTGCGCCAGCTTTTCCAGCAGCTCTTGCCAGTCATCCTTCGAAAGCTGCGTATCCGTACAGTGAAGCAGCACCGAAGATGAGAGAAAATGCCACAACAGAGGCGTATCCGTTTTTTCCGGCAAGGCGTCTCCCAGAGAAGCGAATAAACCGGATGAGGCCCCTGTGGCGTCAAGGGTTACAAACCATGGCTGGCTGAGCTCCAGGCGTTCATGAAAACGGTGAGGAGAGGCTAGGAGCACTTCCATGCCATGACGCCAGGCGTCGGCCATGCGGCCGAGCGTCACGGGCGCGGTGGCCTCCATGGCGGATTGCTCGTCCAGCACCTTGCGGACAAAACGGTGTTTGTCATGCCATCGGTACAGGGCGCGCGCTCCCAGAAAAGCCATCAAAAGGCCGAACAGCACCAACAGAATGACTGCGCCTGTGATGAGCGGCCATTGCATCCACCAGGCCAGCGCAGTCAGCAGGGCGAGCAGCACCAGCAGAAGCAGCAGCCACAGCATCCCCTTGAAGAGTGTGAGCAGAATTTTCATGCGAAACCCCGGTTAGAATCCCTTCACAGGGATATGCGCCAGGATGTTGGCGCAAAACAGCCAGAACAGGCCACAGACGGCCACAGGAACCAGCACATAGGCTGCCGGCTCAAGGCGTTGGAGCAGCGTTTGCCTGTCCTGCCGCACAGGGGCCGCCATGGGTGCCTGCGCAGGTTCCGGCCGCCGAAGCAAAGCCCGGCATGCCTTGCGCACGCGCGCCAGCAGTTCGTCCTGGCTATAAAGGCGGCCCCGAAAGCCATAAAGCAGGCAGAGTGCGTAGACGCGCAGCACATCTACTTCTGAGGAGTCCGGAGGTAGGCCGCGGGCCTGTTCCAAGCGCTGCGCCAGATCTTGCGGTTCCGTTTCTTCACCGACTATGCCGAGCTCACTCAGCAGCGCGTCGAGCCTGGAAAAGAACGTCTGTCCCGCTTCCGTAGTGGAAAAGAAATGGCACTGCAGGGAGAGCGGCATCCAGGCTGCGGCGTCGGG
>JAGAEE010000052.1 GCA_017613295.1 Desulfovibrio sp.
ACCGCACGGCTATGCGCGGGGCCTGTCTGCTTCTGCTGGGGTGGCGTATCGGTTTGCCTGGATTAGTGTTTCTGAGCCCGCAGGATCTCGTTGGAGCCCTGGATGTATCAATGGGCAATCCTGCGACCCCGGTGGTTCCGCTGTGGGAGGAACGTTCTTTGCCAGCCGGGCGAGTGGCGTCAATGATCTTTGGCGCTCTTGCGGATCAATGGGCACAGGGTGACAGCTTTGTGAAACAGATATCCCGGCTTATGCACATACGCCATGCTGTGGGATTAGCGGAAGGCAGACTAACACGCATTGTAACCGGACCTCCAGGCTGTATGGCCGTATGGAGCGCCTTGCCGCATGGCGGTTACTGGGGTTTTTTTGCCAATTTTTCCAGAAAGCCCCAGATCATGGACTGTGCAGTACCGCAGGTTGATGCGCCCATCGCACGTGATGCCTTAAGTGGACATCCTTTGCAGACAGACGGCCGTAGCCTGACAGTCTCTATTGGTGCGTATGAAGCACGCCATGTGCTGCTTGGCGTGTCAAAAAACTATGGAGAAATGATGCCATGACGCAAAACAGCACCACATGTTCCCATCTGCCCGAGGAGTCCGTCGTTGAACACGTTGAAAAGCCGCTGACCCAAGCGGGAGACGTCCTCACACCGACGGAGGAAACAGAAAAGGTGTCAGATCAAGGCCTTCCCGTCGAGAAATCTGGAGATGGGGTCTTTGATATGGCCTGTAGTATGGGCCCACTGGTTTTGTTGCTGCTGTTGGCATTGCAATCCTGGTCTTCCCTGATGGGCATGAACCTTTACTGTCCCGCAGAAGCTCAGAACGTCCTTGTTTTCCGGGACAGTGTCGCGCAGGGATTGTGGCTTTCTCCGGCAGCTCGGTGTGACCAGTGGCCAGGTTTTTTCTGGTTGTTGCGCGGGTTGGACTGGTGTATCGCTCAGGCTTTCCCCCAATTGGAATATGAACTTTTCCCTTTCGCTGCCATCTTGGGGGCGTCGCTGGCACTCATTGGTGTATTTGTGTTGGGGCGTGCGGCTGGGTTGCCACGTGATGCCGCTCTGAGTGGAGGATTGGTGCTGTTTTGCACTCCCATATTTGCTCCTGTATCCAGTTTTACAGGACCACAAAGCTTGAGCATGGCGTTAACACTGTTTTCCTTGGCCTGTCTGTGTCATGGATGGCAGAAGGCACACGCCTTCCTACTGCTCCCCCTGGGATTTGTCCTTGCCGCTCTGGCAGGGCTGACCGGTGGACCTGTCCCTCTTGTTCTCATCTTACTGACCAGTGTGTTTTTCATAGTTTGGCGTTGTACACTGCGTCGAGGACGTGCTCTGGACGGTCTTTTGGGATTTGTCTTTATGCTGCTGGTCGTAGGTGCCTGGTTGATCGGTGTTATCCTTTGGCAACCGGCACCTGAGTATTTGCAACATCTTGGAAACAATCTTTTCGTGTGGCCATTATCCGACTTTTGGTGGAAGTCTCTTGCCATAGCGGGGCTGGGGTTGTTGCCCTGGCTGTTTGTCATCTGCTGTGTCTCCTGGTGGCGCGTTGTGCGTTTTGCCCCATGGGAGTTGATGGCTTCTCGTAAGGAAAACGCCGGGATGGCTTTCCTTTGGATTGCTTTAGCACTTGCTTGTGCGCTTTCTCCATTTTCCACAACTCCTCTGGGAGCGGCCCTCTATATCGCCGGGATTGCCGCCCCGCTGCTGGGTAAGGCATTGTTGGGCCTTCCTTCTTTTGGAGTCAGGCTGTTCCATCTTTTCACTGCCCTCTGCTTGGCAATGGTCGGTGTTTTGCTGTTAGTGGCATTTTTCGACGAGGCAAGACATACGTTTGTTGAGTGGTTTCACATTCCCATGACCGACACACTTGAGGCAATCCTTTCCAGCCTAAGAGCCTTACCCGTTGTTGGTGGCTTGTGCCTGGCGGCGTCCCTCATCCCCCTGCGTATGGCCCTGGCCCGGAAACGTACCAGCATGGGAAAAGCCTTGCTTATATACGCCTGTGTGGCAGTTTTTCTGGCGCAGCCTGTGGGTTTGCTGCTGTCGCCGCAACTGGCGAAGAGTCCTGAGGCAAGAGTACAATATCTTGAAGAGATTTGTGCTACAGATGACCATGAAAAAAGGATTGACCAACCTCCCTTGCAGGAAAGCGAGCAGTCTGCACCGCGATCTGATGCTGACGGGCAAGCCACACAGAACAGCAGCATTGTCCCAGAAGATGGAATGAGTTCGGCACCCGAAACGGCGCAACCTTCACATGAAGCCGTAGAAACGCTGCCTGAAGGCCAATCCGCTGGAAAGTCGGAACCGCTATCTCTTGAGGGTATTGCCAGACCTCAAATTGAGAATAATTCCGACCACGCAGCGGAGTCGGCTATGGAGCCGCTTTTTTTTGAAAATGATGCTCTAACGAGGAATGAAAAATAATCAGTGACATTGTCGCAGAAGGTGTGACCGTCATCCTTCGTCAGATTGGACTTGTGCAATATTGATTCGGTCGATATCGACAGAGAGGGGGATTTCCCTCCTCTCTGCCGTTATTCAAGTCAAGAATTATTTCTTTGAGAGAACTTCCACTGTGGCCAGTGCTATTTGCAGCTCTTCATTGGTGGGTATGATCAGAACCGGCACCTTGCTGTCAGGAGAGGAAATCGTACGGGCGCCCGGCTTGCGTGTGTTGTTTTCTTTGATGTCAAGCTTGATGCCAAGATTTTCTAAACCTTCGCACACTCTGGCACGAACGATGTTGTCGTTTTCTCCAATGCCGGCAGTGAAGACCATAGCGTCCACCTTGCCTTCCAGCAGGAAATAATAGGCCCCCAAAGTTTTTTTGATGCTACGTACCAGCATGGCACAAGCCAGCTTGGCCCGTTCATTGCCGTTATCTTCCTGCGCGTGCACATCACGCATGTCCGTGTAGCCACACAATCCCAGAAGACCTGACTTTTTGTTCATCAGGGTGTCGGCTTCTGCCGGAGACAAACCCTTCTTTTCCATGACAAAGGGGACGATGGCCGGATCAATACTGCCGCAACGCGTTCCCATGATCAGACCTTCCAGTGGCGTCAAGCCCATGCTGGTGTCGAAGCATTTGCCCTCTTTCACGCAACTCATGGATGAGCCATTCCCCAGGTGCATGGTGATAGAGCGAAGCTCCTTAAGAGGCTTGCCCAGATATTCGGCCGTTTTGTGCGCAATATATTTGTGCGAGGTGCCGTGAAAACCGTAACGGCGTATGTGCAGTTCTTCGTAATATTCGTAGGGAAGGCCGTACATGAATGCCTCGCGTGGCATGCCCATGCCGAATTCCGTATCAAAAACCGCTACATTTGGTACGCCGGGGAAGAGCTTTTCCGCCACGTTGATGCCCATGAGGTTGGCAGGATTATGAAGGGGCCCCAGCACGGCGCATTCATCGATGATCTTTTTTACGCGCTCGTCGACAAGTACTGGATCGGTCACTGATTCCCCACCGTGCAGCACTCGATGGCCTATGGCATAGATTTCACTCTTGTCTTTGATGACGCCTTTGTCTTTATCAGTGAGAAGGCTGATCACCAGCTCCATGGCCTGCACATGAGTAGGGAACTCGGCTTCCCGAACAATTTTTTCTTCCCTGTCCGTATCGGGGGCAATTTTATGGGTCAAAGAGCCGGTCCCACCCTGTCCGATGCGCTCGGCGAGGCCGGAACAGAGTACTTTGTGCCCATCCATTTCCAGCAGCTGATATTTGCAGGATGATGAACCCGCGTTGATGACAAGAACCTTCATTTGAAATTCCTTTGTGTTTATCGCGTCTTTTGTGCCGTACGGAGCTTCGCATGGCACGGTTTAGGGAATTAGTTCTTTAGAGCCGACTTTTCGGCAGCAGCCTGAACGGCCGTGATGGCCACCGTGTTGACAATGTCAGGCACAGTGCAGCCACGTGACAGGTCATTGACGGGTTTGTTCAATCCCTGAAGCACAGGACCTATGGCAACGGCCCCGGCGGCACGCTGAACAGCCTTGTAGGTGTTGTTGCCCGTGTTCAAATCCGGGAAAATGAAGACTGTAGCCTTGCCGGCAACCTTGCTGTTAGGCATCTTTGTCTGGGCCACCGTGGGATCAATGGCGGCGTCGTACTGCAGTGGCCCTTCCAGAGCGAGTTCAGGGGCCATTTCCTTGGCAATTTTTGTTGCTTCGATCACTACATCCACATCGGCACCCTTGCCCGAGGCGCCTGTGGAGTAGGAGAGCATGGCCACACGAGGTTCAATACCGAATACTTCGGCCGTGTTCGCTGAGGCGACGGCGATTTCGGCGAGCTGCTGGGCCGTGGGATTGGGGTTCACGGCACAGTCACCAAAGGCCAACACGCGGTCTTTGAGGCACATGAGGAAAACGGAAGACACAACTGAGAATCCAGGCTTGGTCTTGATGAATTCAAAGGCCGGCCTGATTGTGTGCGCTGTGGTATTGACAGCACCTGAAACCATGCCGTCGGCGTCGTCCTTTTTCACCATCATGGTGGCATAGTAGGTGGCGTCGCTCATGACGTCTCGAGCCTGCTCGATGGTAACGCCTTTCTTCTTGCGGTATTCGGCGTAAGCTGCGGCATACTCTTCGAATTTTTCAGATTTTACCGGATCAATGACCGTGGCCCCGGAAATGTCTAATCCCAGATTGTGAGCCTTGGAGTTGATTTCTTCCACATTGCCCAGAAGAATGATGACCACAACCTCACGGCGGAGAAGAATGTCCGTCGCACGCAGGATGCGTTCCTCCGTGCCCTCGGCCAGCACGATGCGCATTTTCTGGCTTTTGGCACGCTCGATGAGCTCAAATTCAAACATCATGGGCGTGACGCGGTTACTGCGCTTGCTGTCAATTCTATTGGTGATTTCCTTGCCGTTGACGTGTTTTTCAAACAGACCCAAGGCACTGTTGATTTTAGCAGGATTGCCAGGTTCTATGGGGGCCGCCATGGCCTGAAGGGCCATGAGTGCCTTGTAGGTGTGATGTTTTGTCATCAGAATGGGCAGGGGGGAGCCTGTCCACCCTTCAATAAATTTGCAAACCTGGTCCGAAGGACGCAAGCCTCCTGTGAGCAGTACTCCGGCGATGTCCGGCATGGACGAAGAAAGACGGGAGCCGATGGCGGTCAAAAGAATGTCGGCACGGTCGCCAGGAGTGACCAACAGCTGATCTTTGGCAATGTAGTCGAGCACGTTGTCCACGTGCATGGCGGCAATCAGGTAGTCTCCCACAAGGGCGTCAAGACGGTTGGCGCCGAAGAGAACTTCCGCATTGAGTCCTTTCTTGACGTCGGCCATGGTGGGTTGACCGATGGCAGGCTCATTGGGAATGGCATAGATGAGCGGCGCGTGTTCACCGGTGCCAAACTGGGCACGCAAATCGTCCAGCTCGGTCTGAGTGAGATCAGAACGGTTGAGAATGGTGGCCACCACGTCGAGCCCATAGGGTTTGAGGCTGTTCATGGTGCTGTGTAGAAGTTCACGAATGTCTTCGGCATTGGATTGATAGCCACTGGTGACCAGAATGACAGGGCATCCTAGGTTGGCGGCGATCTCGGCATTCAGTTCGAATTCGAAGACGGAATCCTGCCCCATGAAATCCGTGCCCATGCACAGCACAAAGTCGTAGGATTCCAGAAGTTTTTTGTATTTCTGAATAATGTGCTCGATGAGCACATTGCGCGCCCCCTGGTTGATCATCTGACGGGCTTCATGTTGCGTGTAGGCGAAGGTATCCGCATAGTCCATGTTGAGCTGAAAGTGTTCCAACATGAGGTTGATGCCGGGGTCGCGATCATCCCAGACAGGTTCATTGATGATGGGTCGGAAAAAGGCCACCTTGCG
>JAGAEE010000053.1 GCA_017613295.1 Desulfovibrio sp.
AGCTCCGCCCGTCGTTCGAATTGCCCTTGATAACAAGAAACCATCCTATGTCATCCAGATAACGTGTCATAACATAGCCGCCTTCCTGATCGTCCACATAATTAAAATCTCTGTTCACCCTGTAAGAGGCTGGAAGATTATCCAAAGTAGCGTTGCCCGATGAAATTTTGACATTTTCATCCCAGTCCACAAAAAAGATCTTGACGTTGTACCGTTGCTCAAAATTATCTATACTGCGTAAAATATCGTCCAACGGTACGCCGACACCGACAACGCCGATGACCTTACCATCGTTGTCGGTGATGCGGCTGAACGTGAAAAAAGTTTCCTGCCCGGAATACAGGGTGTCCTTCTGAATGGCGGAGACACGCGGCTTGCCACTGGAAATGAATTTGTCATACAATTCGTATTTCTGATCACTGAGCGTTTCAAGCATACGGATGGTGCCGTCTATGCCATACACGCGACGTGTTTCGTGGGAAATGATAAACGCCGTACTGTAATCAATACCGCTGCGAATCTCAGAAAGGTATGCCCCCAGTCTTTCGGCCATATATTCTTCGGGATACTGCGCGTCAACATTAAGAATTTTTCTCAAAAAACTGTCATACGATATGGTACGTGCCATAATGGCCGGCCTAGACACAAGATTGCGCATCGAATCGTATATATTCGCAGACAGCAAACTTGTGAGGGATTGCGCATTACTGGAGATCAACGAATTTAGGGAACGCATGGAAAAAAGTGTGACCCCCAGAAAGCCGACAATTATAAGTAATACCACCAATTGCAGTATACGAATTTTCATGCTCTTGTGTTTCACAATACGCCCTTTGCAGCACTTCCCTCAGCACACCAGCACAAGGGGAAGGAACAACCGTGTGTTTCAATAACGCATACCCTAGTTTTTCAGGCTGTGTATGGGCGCTGGGATACGCCCTCCGAGACCGATAAAACCCGTGGAATCTCCTCTTGGTACGGGTATGACGGCGGCCTTGCCCAAGAGGCCGCCGAAGGTGACCTTGTCCCCCACCTTCTTGCCAGGAGCGGGGATGAGACGCACGGCGGTGGTTTTGTGGTTAATCATGCCTATGGCCATTTCATCAGCAATAATGCCGGCAATAGTGGAAGCTGAAGTGTCACCGGGTATGGCGATCATGTCCAGCCCCACGGAACAAACACTGGTCAAAGCTTCAAGCTTTTCAAGACTCAGCAGGCCCGACGTGGCAGCGGCCTCAATGCTTGAATCCTCGGACACGGGAATGAACGCCCCAGATAAACCGCCGACAGATGACGAGGCAAACGAACCACCCTTTTTCACTGCGTCGTTGAGCATGGCAAGCACTGCGGTACTGCCTGGTGCTCCAATGCCGGAAAGTCCAAGTGTCTGGAATATCTCACCGACCGAATCGCCCACTGCAGGCGTTGGAGCCAGAGAAAGATCACAAACGCCAAAGGGGATGCCCAATCGGCCGGCCACCTCGGAACCGATCATCTCTCCCACACGCGTCACCTTGTAAGCGGTGCGTTTAATAACTTCGGCCATATCCAACAGGGTCATGGGGGCACCGTCAGGCGTACGGGCGGCCTCACGGGCGCGATCCAGAGCCTTTTTGACCACGCCGGGACCGGAAACTCCCACGTTAATGACCACGTCTGGTTCGCCGACGCCAAGATAGGCACCCGCCATGAAGGGCACGTCCTGAGGAATATTGGCAAAAATCACCAGTTTAGCACACCCTATGCCACCACGATCTGCCGTGGCTTGTGCCACCTTGAGTATCTGCCGTCCCATGAGTGCCACAGCGTCCATATTGATGCCACTACGCGAGGAAGCCACGTTTATGGAGGAACAAATACGGTCGGTTTCAGACAATGCCTGAGGCAGAGCTTCAATAAGTGCTCGGTCTCCCCTGGCAAAGCCTTTTTCAACCAGGGCGGAAAAGCCGCCCAAAAAATCCACTCCAGCCTCCTTGGCGGCTTCGTCCAGAGAACGGCATATGGTCACCATGCCTTCCGGCCCGAAAGGCGCTCCCACCACGGCCACCGGGCTAACACTGATGCGCTTGTTGACCACGGGTATGCCGTACTTGTCTCCCACATCATTGCATACGGCCACTAGCTGGGTTGCGTAGCGTCTGATTTTGGCTTTCACATTGGCGGTAAAGAGATCCAGGTCATGACTGACACAATCAAAAAGGCTTACACCCAATGTCACGGTGCGAACGTCAAGATGCTCGTTGCGCAGCATGTTCAATGTGCTGATGACTTCGCGTTCTGAAAGCATGGGAAGTACCCCGTTAAAAGGAATTGACCCTGTGTACGGCCTCGAAAATATCCCTGTGCTGCACGCTCACACGAAGCTCGAGACTCTGCGCCTCGCAGTCCAATTCACGGCGCAGACGCCCCATATCCACACTGTCTGGTACCATAACTTCAAAAACAAAAAGCGCGTGGTTTTCCCCACCTTCGCCCAATATGGCCTTGAGGCTTTCTATGTTCACACCATGCCTAGCAAACACACGGCTCATGGCGGCGATAAGTCCCGGCCTGTCCGGTCCGTCGGCAGTAACCACAAAGGGCTCACAATGGAGGTTCGAGCCCCACTGGCCCTGAATTGCCGGACGCACCAGAACCGATAGATCCACACGTGCCTGAGCCAGCCCAGCGCTAAGCCTGTCACGAAGACTTTCAGCATCCGCCGCAGGCGCGGCCACCACAAAAATGGCGGCAAATTCTCCCGAAAGGATGCTCTGTGTCACTTCCTCAATATTGCAACCGCTCTCCTCAAGGATGTGACCTATGGTGGCCACCACGCCGGGACAATCGCGGCCCAGAAAGGAGGCTGTGTATTTTTTCATACTATAATCCTTGCTGTCTCCCGGCTTCTCGGGTGGCATTGTCTGGTAGCAATGAGTATATACGCAAAATCTTTCAATGTTAAGAGGCTCTGTGCAAATATACACAATTACGAGCTTATGCGCAGACCAGCTTGCGTATGAGCGCCAGTATGTATTGACAGTCGTCTGCGTACAGGCAACAATACCTCACAGTTGCACGGACTGTTTATTCTTCCTAAGGCATTACAGAAAATTGTTTCGGGGGAGCTGGGCCATGTCCGACACATTGTTTCCACGCCTTCGCAACATAGGCGTCATCGCCCATATTGATGCGGGCAAGACCACGCTTTCCGAGCGCATGCTTTTTTACACCCAAAAAATTCACCGTATGGGTGAAGTGCATGACGGCGCGGCAACCATGGATTACATGCCGGAGGAACAGGAACGCGGCATTACCATCATGTCTGCCTGCACCACTTGCCAGTGGCATGAATACTCCATCAACCTCATTGACACCCCGGGCCATGTGGATTTCACCATTGAGGTACAGCGTGCCCTGCGCGTGCTTGACGGGGCCGTTGGCGTGTTTTGTGCAGTTGGCGGCGTAGAACCTCAATCAGAAACAGTTTGGCGACAATCCGAGGAATTCGGTGTACCCAAAATTGCCTTCATCAATAAAATGGACAGGACAGGAGCAAATTTTGAAGCCGTTCTCAGTTCCATGAACTTGCGACTGTCAACTAACGCCGTTGCCGTGTCCATTCCCCTTGGACAGGGGGGGGATTTTCGCGCCATACTTGACCTCGTTCACGAGGAAAAACTCACATTCTCCACGGAAGATCAAGGCCAGACAGTGTTCAGAACTCCCTTCACGGCTGAAGAAGCAGACTTAGCGGAACCCTGGCGTGAAACCTTGTTGGAAAAACTGGCCGAAACGGACGATATTTTCATGGAAGCCTATTTGGAAGGTCACTTCAACACCGACGATATTAACGCCGCCCTGCGTCGTGCCACCCTGTCACGGCAAATCACGCCTGTGCTGTGTGGTTCTGCCTTGCGCAACATGGGCGTCCAACCCGTGCTGGATGCCGTGTGCGAGTGGTTGCCTTCCCCTGCAGATGTGGCTCCTCCTCTTGCCCATGATGCCGATGGCCGGGAATTTGCTGTGAAGGCAGATAGCAAAGACCCGACTGCCGCCCTGATTTTCAAGGTTCTCATTGAAAATGGCCGCAAACTGGCATTTTTACGCCTTTACGCCGGCCATATCCATGAAGGAGACAGCCTGCGCAACACCGCCCGCAATACGGATGACCGTCTTGGCAGACTCTACCGACTGCATGCAGACAGGCGAGAACAGATTACCGAGGCCAGAGCCGGAGATATTGTGGCCGCAGTTGGCCTGCGCTCAGCTCATACCGGGGAGACATACGCAGACCGTACAAGACCACTGACCTTTGAAAGTATTGATTCTTATGCGCCCGTGCTCACACTCGTTCTTGAACCCCGCAATGCCGATGAAGGCAAGATTTTGGACGAGGCACTAACCCGTTACACCGAAGAGGACCCCACTCTGCGCGTGGAGTTGGACGAAGAAACGGGCACACGAACTGTTTCTGGCATGGGCGAACTTCACCTTGACGTTCTGCAGGAGCGCATGCGTCGCGAGTATGGCATCAGTCCGCGTGCTGGCAATCCACAGGTGGTACTGCGCGAAACCGTGCGAAAGCAAGCTGAAGCTGAAGCCGAATTTGACCGTGAATTGGGCAAGGAACACCATCAGGGGTACGTCAGCCTGCAAGTCGCTCCCTTGCCACGCGGTACTGGCAATTGCGTCACAATAGGAGAATTTCTCCCTTCAGATCCCGCTCAGGCACGTAAGCTCCTGCCGCAATTTTTTCTGGACGCAGCGCTGGAGGGTGTGCGCGATGCCCTGCAGTGCGGCGAACTGACGGGATTTCCACTTGAGGATGTTGCCGTAACATTAACTGGCGTGCAACGCCAAGAAGGTGTGACCACCGTTCCCGGATGCCGCATGGCCGCCGGGCAGGCCCTTCGAAAAGCAGTGGCCTCAGCTTCTCCTGTGGCACTGGAGCCTGTCATGCGCGTCGAGATAACCGTGCCGGAAGACTTCTTGGGGCCTGCCATCAGCCTGTTCACTACACGCAACGGCAAGGTTGACAATATGGAAGAACGCAACGGTTTCAAATCATTGCGCGGCACAGCGCCTCTGCGAAAATTGTTTGGCTTCTCCACAGCACTACGCTCTTCCACACAGGGGCGGGCCGGACTCGTCATGACCTTTGATCGCTTTGACCTGCCGTGACTCACAATTCTACCGTCCCTGAAAAATACTTTCCAAAGGCAAAAAAAAGCCTGGGGCAGCATTTCCTGATACGTGATGATATCTGTAAGCATATTGCCGCCCTCCTCCTGCCCCAAAAAAATGACAGGCTCATTGAGATCGGCCCAGGCCCAGGTGCATTGACGCGCGCCCTTGAAGCGCAGCCTCATGAATGCCTGCTACTGCTGGAAAAGGACAATTACTGGGCTGAGGTACGTCAACGCTCGGCCCGTCTACACACGCAGACCGTTCTCATGGATGCCATGTGCTTTGACTGGCGACGCATTCAGCAGGGCTCCCCTTGGAAAATCACGGGAAATCTGCCATACAATATTGCCTCACCACTTATCTGGGACAGCCTTTCGCTGTCTGCAGGATGGCAGCGAGCCGTATTCATGGTGCAAAAAGAAGTGGGACAGCGTCTTGCTGCTTCACCTGGTTCGAAAAAATATGGAGCATTATCCGTATGGGTGCAAAGTTTTGCTAAGCCACAAGTAGAATTTATTGTCAGGCCAGGAGCTTTCAACCCACCGCCCAAAGTGGATTCTGCCGTACTGTCTTTTACTCCACTTCCTGTGGACAAGCGCCCCCACTTCCCAGCAGTACTGGCAAAACTTCTGCGGGTCTGTTTTCAACAGCGTCGTAAACAACTTGGTGGTATTTTTAAACGCAGCAACATGCCTGGACTCGTGGAAGCTCTGAACCACACACGCATTGACAAAGACCTGCGCCCCGAGGCTCTCACTGTCATGGATTTTCAAAGACTTGCCCTCACGTGGGCTTCCATGAGTAAACCTATTTCGACTATCCATCCTGCATGATGGGATTGCCCTCGACTGGCAAACTGCCGGTGCGAATAAAGTGATCTACCAAACCAAAAACCATATCATTGCCACAAAAATGGCCCTTAGAAATGGCAGCTTTATAAGAAGCCAGATTGTTTTCAAAACAACGTAACAAGTCCGGTGTAAGGGCAAGC
>JAGAEE010000054.1 GCA_017613295.1 Desulfovibrio sp.
CGCTTTGGGCAGGACGTTTTTGGCAGCAACGGAGCGCTGCTGGGCGTGGTGCCCGATATTCATGAAGACGGCTGGGGCTGCTTTCACTTTTCGGCCATGAACATTGCGCCGGGACTGTATACGGTCAATCTGGCGGCGCATACGGGCACCACCCATTTGGAGAATTGTTTCCACTGGTGGGACAAGGCCACGGCCTTCGAGGTGGTGCAGGATGCGGCCTACTATTTTGGCGGGCACACGCGTCTGGACGTGCGCCTGGAAACAGGGGAGGGCGGTCATGGCGCAGTTTGACGCACGGGCATTTATGGCCAGTGTGCGGCGTGAGATTGGTGAACGCCAGTCAGCGCCGTGGAACGTGCGTGCCCTGGTCGCCTTGCTGCGTCTTTCCGGCTCAGACTTTCTGGAGGGAGCGTATAGGTTGATGCTGGGGCGACAGCCGGACGTGACGGGAGCGCAAGGGTACATGGCGAGAACGGCAAGCCTCTTGGGACGTCTGCGGATCCTTTTGGCACTGGCGTTAAGCCCGGAGCAGGACCGTATGCCGGACTGGCTTCGTCGTGTTCTTGTCCGGCTGCGTGGCAGGAGGCACTGATGCGGCGCATGGCATGGGGCTGGCTGGTTATCGGCTACGTGTTCATATTTTTGAGGTCAGTTCATCGTGTGCACTGGCCCGTGTGGCAGGCGGCGTGTTTTGCCCTTGGAGTGGTGCTTGCCGTCGGCTATTGTCTTGAAGCGTGTGGCGTTCCCTTGAAAAGTGCTTTGCCCCCGGCACATGGATGGAATCTGTATCAGTGGCCGGCGTCCAATAGACGCAATTTTTTCAGGCTGGCGCTGTTGGGGGCGTTGGCTACGGGAATACTGAGCCTCGCAGGTTTCTGGACGGGCAAATAGCCTGTAAAGCTTTGTCAGTCCGGACTTGACGTGTCAGGCTTAGCGTCGATGCTCTTATTGCTCGTTGCCTTCGCGAGACTTCCCTTTCATGGGTTGATATCCGGCACCGCAACCGAAGGTGCGCCCCTCAAAGGGGGTATTGCGCAACGCTCGACGAACAAAAAAGGTAAAGCCGATCATGGCCGTCAGAACTGCCAGAATGGCGATTGCTGTCCACATGTTTATCTCCTTATGCCCGTGTCAGCATGGCATAGACACCACCTGCGGCGCGCAGAAGGTCATCAGGCTGTAGTTTGAGCTGTACGCCACGCTGCCCGGCACTTACAAAAATTTTTTCTTGCAGAATGGCGCTTTCATCCACAAAAACCGGATAGGCTTTTTTGGCCGCAAGCGGTGAGCAGCCCCCGCGCACGTAACCCGTGAGCGGACGGACTTCCTTGAGGGGCACCATCTCCACATGCTTGTTGCCGGAGGCATGGGCAAGAGCCTTGAGGTCAAGCTCAGCGGCAGCGGGTATGCAGGCCATGAGAACTCCTGTCTTGTCTCCCCGGGCGACCAGTGTCTTGAAGACGGAGGCTGGATCTGCTCCCAGTCTGTGCGCCAGGGTGACGGCGGAAAGGTCACTCTCGTCCACATCTGCCGTATGAAGCTCAAAGGGGATGTTCATCGTTTCCAGACGTCGTGCGGCGTTGGTTTTGGGGATCTTTGAAATGGTCATGGCTTTCCCCAGAGAGCTGTCAAAGTGTCACGCAGGGCATCTTCTGCCTCCTGGCGTTTTCTTGCAAGGAGGGATAGCAGCTTTTGCGCCTCAACGTCGAGCTGCTTTATCGTGCCCGAATTGTCAATAACCACATCACATGCGGCCAATTTGCGCTCTTCCGGCCATTGCCAGCTCTCGAGGGCTTCAGCTTTTTCCTTGTTCCAGCTGCGTTGGGCCTGAATCCGACTGGCGCGCGTTGCCAAGGGGCAGCGCACACCCACTATCACCGGTGCGGGTGTGAAGGCATTGCGCCAGCCGGCTTCGAAAAAAAGAGGCACCTCGGCAACGGCCAGATCAATACCGTTGGCCTCCTTCTGTTCCCAAAATCGTTCAATGGCCTGACGGGTCATGGCGTGAACAGCGCACTCGACGTCATGTCGAAGTCTGGCATCCTCAACCATGGCGGCAAGCAGAGCCGTTTTGTCCACGTGACCACGGGGTGTGAGCAGGGACGGATTCATGCGTTCTATCCACTGTGCGGCCTCGCCATCCTTGGCGTAGAGTTGTGCGACCACATCGTCCGCGCTGATGCTCGCCGTGCCCATTGATGCCAGAGCCTGTGTCAATGAGGATTTGCCGCTGCCAGGATTGCCCGTCACCACAACGCGTTGCATGCGACGGGAACAATCCAGTGCGGTTTTCATCATGTCCTGCGGTGGTGGACAGTGAAACTGCATGGGCGCGTCCGATGTCGGATGGCTGAAAGCGATGTGCCAGGCGTGCAGCATCTGGCGTGGAGCTTTCTCCTGTACCGTTTTGGGCGCGTAAATCTTGTCGCCCAGCAAGGGGTGACCAATGTGCGCCATGTGAACGCGTATTTGGTGCGTGCGCCCGGTATGAAGGCGTACGGCCAGCAGAGAAAAGCGCCCGTCCGGTGAGGCCCACAATGTGGACCATTCTGTATGGGCCGGACGTCCCCCGTGTGTCTCCGGCACGACGGCCATTTTGACTCTGGATGTCGGGCTACGCCCCAGTGGCTCTCGGCAATGACCATGCTGGGCCGGGACACCACTGACAAGGGCCAGGTACTCCTTGTGTATCTCACGTTTTGCAAAGGCTGACGCAAGGGTCTGCCTGTCTGCTTCTGTGAGTGCCACAAGAAGTAGGCCGCTGGTGTCTTTGTCTAGGCGGTGAACTATGCCGGGACGCAGCCCTTCCATGTCGCCCAGTTGGGGGATGTGCCTCAACAGGCGTTGCACGAGGGTGTGTTCCGGACAGGATGGGCAGGGATGTACCGTCAATCCCACAGGCTTGTTGCAGACCAAAAGATGCTCGTCTCGCCAGAGTAGCTCCACGTCGCCATCTTCGGCTTGGAGCACTGAGGGAACGTCAGGCATGTTCAGTTCCAGTGTTTGCCCTGCATGAAGTCGCAGATCCGGGCTGGTCACTGGCAGACCGTCCAAACAGCAGCACGAGTTTTTGATGGCTTTTTGCAGGGCAGCCCGGGAGTATTCCGGAGCCAGCTCACGAAGGACGCGGTCAAGGCGTTGCCCTGCTTGTTGTATGGAAGTGACATGGTGCAGGGATATCACGGCTGTGCGTCCGCAGGCGTGCTCAGGGTGCGCAGTCTGTCCACAAACGTGACGGGACGATACAGGTTTTTCAGCTCAGCTCCTGGCGTGATGGAGGTCACTGCGACTTTGCCAATGACGTGGCGGGCGTTGTCGTCTCCGTTGTCAATGGTGCGTACTCCCCAGATGTCATGAAAAATGGCGGCCCGCCCCTCGTATTTGCCTACATAGAGCATGACATGCCCGCGCATGCCCACAAGACTCAGGAATGGCACACCGTGTTGCAGGAGGCATTCCTCCTTTTCACGGGCTGTCATATTTTCCAGTGGCACCACCACGCCCACGCGGGCTTGCGCCACGGAATTGCGCGGCAGCCAGATTCCAAAGGGAGTGAACACCTCTCGGGTGAGGGCAGAGCAGTCTCTGTGACCAAACATGCCGCCCCATCCGTAGGGCTGGCCCATGATGACGTTGCCCACTCTGGCAACATGGCGGGGAGTCATTGGCAGTGGCCAGACAACCGCGTCGTCAGCGGAAATTTCTGTCTGGGCCAGGGTAGCCCATCCGTCAACGCCGCGAACGGGCAGAAGCAGTCGTAAACCCTTTTGTGCTGTTGCGTTCAGGGGAAGCAGGGCGCCAATATTCGCCGTGACATTGCCCATTGGGGAAGAGAGCGTCACCCTGTCCCGAACAAGAGCGGCAAGGGGCGCATGACTGAGTGATTGTTGCAATTCCTCGCTGATGGGTGCCAGATCTTCATTGGCCACCCAGCCAGCGGCCACGGGGCATTCCACATAATGCCAGCGACCGTCACGGCTCGTGTGGGCGATAAGCAAGGGCGTGCCCACAGGCAGCAGGGAATACTGGAAATAGTCGAAGGGATTGGCGTGCGGGTCTGGTGTGGGTTCGGAAAAACGGGGTTCTGTGGTGGGTAATTCACGGAGGTTGGTATTGCGAAGGGTGATGGCCGCCTGACAGCGCGAGGGGAAATTGCCCAGGTTGGCATTGGCCTTCATGAC
>JAGAEE010000055.1 GCA_017613295.1 Desulfovibrio sp.
ACCAATTCCACCATCCGGGCGTAGTAGTCGTCTGCTTCTCCCCTATCGTCTGAACTCCCGAGAGCGCTACACCGAGAAATGCGAACCGCCCTACCGTCGGTCCTCCAGCGGACCGGAACCCGTCAAAATACTCGTATGAGCCTTCAATCCCTGTGGCGGCAGCAGCGGCAAGGATCTGTCCTCTTCATGCCATGTACCCGGGCTGAGCCAGAAAACGTGCATGGCACTAAAGTCTCTGTGCAGGCACAGGAGGCGACCGCTCACGCCATCCGGCAACATGGCTGCCATTTCCATGGCAATCTTGCGGTATACGTAGAGGCGGTGTTCCTCAAACTCGCACTGCAGCATAAGCGCATCGCCCAGCGGGGTAAAATCTGGATGTTCTGCTCCGGCGCGTGCCAGCAGGGTCTCCATTTCTTCGATGAGGTGCTCTTCGGCCTCCATCAGCGCCTCATAGGTCAGGCTTTCCGCATAGGCGAAATGACCGAAGAGCGAACTGCAGTTTTTGTCCATGAATTTTTATACGTCAAAAGCGTGTTTGTGGCAACAGTTCCGTAAGCCGCAGAGTCTGCACAATCTGCGTACAGACGGTTTCAATGTCTTTGGTAGCGTCCACCACGTAGTGGGCACAGCCGACATACAGGGGGTCACGCTCTCGTAGCACGTCGTCCACTTCTTCCAGCAGGGGCCTTCCGGTAAGGGATGGGCGCTGTTCGGCGAGGGCGTTCGAGGCCAATCGGCTCGCCAGTTCTTCTGCTGACGCTCGCAAGTACACGACCGTGCCGCACGACCGCAGGAGTTCACGATTTTCCCTGGCCAGAACGATGCCTCCGCCGGTGGCAATGACGCCCCCTACAGAAAGAGACTGAATCACCTGACGCAACACGTCCCCTTCCTTTTGTCGAAAGGCCGACCAGCCTTCCTGTTGAACGATGTCGCTCACGCTGCGGGCCTCACGTTCTACAAGCACCGCATCCGTATCCACAAAGGGCAGGCCCAGGCGTGCCGCCAACAGCCGGCCCACTGTGGTTTTACCAGCAGCTCTTGCCCCCACGAGAAATAGGCGCCGATCTCCTATCACAGCACACATACGCCGTTTTCCTCCACAAGAACGGTATGCTCCCACCGCACGCCGCCCCATTCTGGATAGTAGAGGCCAGGTTCCACGGTGACTACCATGCCCGGCATCAGCACACCCCTAGACCTGGGAGAAAGGGTAGGCAATTCGTGAGTTTCCAGACCTACGCCATGCCCCAGTCCGTGGGTGAAGGCTTGCGCCACGCCGGCAGTCTCAAAAATCTTATAGGCCATGGCATAGACCTCGGCCAGGGGCACTCCGGGGTGCATGCCCTGCATGGCGGCCTGTTGTGCCTGACGCGTGAGGTCGAGGCTTCGACGAAAATCTGCTGTGGGCACCGGACCAACCCAGAAGGTGCGCGTCTGGTCCGAACAGTAATCGTCCAAGCGACAACCCACGTCCACCAGCACTGGGGTATTTTCCATTACGCGGTCCCTCCCGGGCACGGCGTGTGGGAGAGCGGCATTGCGTCCCACTGCTACAATGCTGGGGAAAGCCAGTTCTGAGGCGCCGTGTTCGCGAAAATACCGTTCAATGGCCCAGCTGATGTCGGCCTCGGTGCGGCCAGGTTCCAGTTGCTCCTCCACGTGGTGCAGCAGATCGTGATTGAGCGCAAAAGATTTTTTAAGAGCGGCAATTTCTTCAGGTTCCTTGATGCAGCGCAGGTTCTCCACCAGTCCATCGACGGCCTCCAGCCACAGGCCAGAACCACTCGACGCAAGTTCGCGGACGAAATGCCAACTCACGCCCCTCGCCTCGATACCAACACGACTGCCGCACTGCCGCAAAAGGCGGCGCATCTGCGCCGGAGCGTCGGCCCCGTAGATAAAAACGCGATTGGCATCCCACAGACGCAGGGCCGCGTCACGGTATCTGGCGTCAGTAAGCAGCCAGTCGCGGCCATCAGCGGTAATGATCAGCCTGCCGGCGCTTTCGTTGAACTGCGGATCGTGTAATTCGAAGCCGGAGAGATAGTAACGATTGGCGGCATGACTCACCAGCAGGGCATCGATGCCTCGTGTGTACATCACACGACGCACTTTTTCCCGTCGGGCAGCATAGGGGGTGTGCATGGCGTATCCCTTGGCGTTTCGTATCCTTTCAACATCCTTACAAACGGTTGGACTTCCCGAATTGTTTGCCGATACTGACAAGAGTCGGCACGGACTTCTGTGGCGGAAATCTAAACACAAAATCCTCCAGTGGCAAGGACGCGTTCTTTCTCTGCAGACTAGCCGCGCATAATTCGGGTATAGACTGTTGCCGAACCGCCCCATTTGCTGGCATAGTGAAAAAAATTGGTGCAAGGATGCCAGAAGGAGGAACCCATGCAGAAAAAAGACAAGATTGTGGCCAGCGTATGCGGCGCGGCCTTCGTGCTATTGCTGATTCCGCCGGTGACTGACGCGTTTATCAGCCTGACCGCGGCCATGCCCTTTGTCATGAGCTTCATCAAGTTTGCCATCCTTGCCACCTTTGGCGAATGCCTCGCTCTGCGTATCACCACGGGCGTGTATTATCGGCCCGGTTTCGGCGTCATCTCAAAGGCCTTGGTCTGGGGCGTTTTGGGCATGCTCATCAACGTTGCCTTTACCGTCTTCGGCAGTGGCACACCCCGTCTGTTGACCAGCCTTGGCCTGCTAGTACCGGAGGCCACAGGTTTCAGTGACAGACTGCTCACGGCCTTTGCCGTCAGCGTGCTACTCAATTCTCTGTTCGCGCCCGTTCTCATGGTCGCGCACAAGTTGGCGGATCTGCACATCGCTTCTGGCGGAGGCAGCGCGTTCTCCCTATGTCACAAGCCCGACGTGGCAGGGCTCTTTCGCGCCGTGGACTGGGACGTGATGTGGGGCTTCGTGCTCAAAAAGACCATTCCTCTGTTCTGGATCCCCGCCCACACCATCACCTTTATGCTGCCAGTACACTTCAGGGTTCTTTTTGCCGCACTGCTGGGCGTGGCACTGGGGGTCATCCTGGCCTTCGCCAGCCTGCGATCCCGCAAGGATTGATCCTGTCATCGCACAGGTTTCACCGTACCGGCACACTCACGACGGCGTGGTTGACCGTGTGGCCCCTCTGCGCCTATAAGGAGACATGTTGCAACCCAATTCCTGTGAACTCAAAGTCCTTGATCTCGTCCCCTTCGGACAGACGGGCAGCGCCAGCCGTTTTTTCGCCCTACGCCTCACGCGTCCCGCCTGGGAGACGTGGCGTCCCGGACAGTTCGTGATGTTGCGGCCGCGCAATTTCGGCCTAGACATCCCCTGGGCCAGACCCTTTGGCATTTGCCACATGACCACGCGACACATGATCTGTTTTTTTCAGGTGCGCGGTCGGGGTACGCAGCGCATGGCAGAACTTCGCCACGGCGATATCGTGCGTGTATGGGGCCCCCTCGGTCGCGGTTTCGTCATGGAACAGGACACCCCCACGCTTCTTCTGGCCGGAGGAATGGGCATTGTGCCCTTTGTCGGCTATGTGAACCTTCATCCCAAACCCTGGAACGTGACCATGCTTTTCGGCCACCGTGAACACATCAGCTGCTACCCAGTGGACAGCATCAACGAACACGTGCCTGTGGACAGCCTACGCGAACAGGAGAACGGCGATCTGGACAACTTTATCTACACCATACAGGAGCGTATGCGTGACATTGCCGACCAAAAGGGCCTGGTGCTGGCTTGCGGTCCCACGCCTTTCATGCGAACCGTACAGGCTTTTGCGACAGAAATGGGTGTACGTTGTCAGCTTTCCTTGGAAAACCGCATGGCCTGTGGCGTCGGGGCCTGTCTTGGATGCGTGACTCGAACCACAAAAGCCTGGCCCGTGGAGACCAGGCGCGAGAGCCCCGTGCAGGTCTGCACCCATGGCCCCGTGTTCTGGGCCGATCAGGTGGAACTGTAGCCCGCAGACAGTAACGCGGGTAGACCACTCACTGCCCAGGAGACGTGGATTATGGATCTTTCCCTGACACTCAAGGGGCAAACCCATGACCTGCCCCTCAAGAACCCCGTTCTGACAGCCTCGGGCACCTTTGGCTACGGTGTGGAATTTGCCACTTATGGCGATTTGACCGCGCTGGGAGGCATGGTGGCCAAGGGCATTTCTCTCCAACCGCGACAGGGCAATCCATCTCCGCGCATTGTGGAGACCACGTCAGGCATGCTCAACTCCGTAGGCCTGCAAAATGACGGAGTGGAATCCTTCTGCAAGGAAAAACTGCCTCTGCTACCCTGGCGGGAAACGGCGGTCATCGCGAACATCTATGCAGCCTCCGTTGAGGAATTTGCCGCACTGGCCGCCCGGTTGGATGGCGAGGAGGGCGTGGCCGCCCTCGAGGTCAACGTCTCATGCCCCAACGTGAAGGCTGGCGGCGCCCTTTTCGGTCAAGATCCGGACATGGCCGCCGCTGTGACCGCTGCCGTTCGCCGTGCCGCACCGCACAAGCACATCATGGTCAAACTTTCGCCCAACGTCACCGACATCACACTCCTGGCCCGCCGTGTGGAGGAGGTCGGCGCTGACAGCATCTCCTGTATTAACACTTTGCTGGGCATGGCGGTGAACCTGCAAACTCGCAAACCCTCTCTGGCCAATGTGGTAGGCGGTCTGTCCGGTCCGGCCATCAAACCCGTGGCCCTGCGCTGCGTATGGCAGGTGGCACGGGCAGTGTCCATCCCTGTGGTGGGTGTGGGCGGCATCTTGACGGCAGAAGACGCTCTGGAATTCCTGCTGGTGGGCGCCCGCGCGGTGCAGGTGGGCACGGGCAACTTTTTCAGACCTGACGCTGCCTTTGCCTTAGCGGCGGAACTTCCCGCAGCCTGCCATCGGCTGGGCATTGAAAATCTTGAAGCCTTCTGTGGCAGCCTGCAACTGGACGACACGTTTTGAGATTTGCCATGCCCCCAATGGTCATTCCCGTCCGTTCTTCCGTGGATTTCAACGCCTTTGTGGACCTGCCCTTTCGACTTCACGCCGCCAGTCCACAATGGACGCCAGACCTACGCGCAGAAACCATCAAACTACTCACCCCCGGTCGCCATCCCTTCTGGCAGACAGCCCGGCGGGAGCTTTTTCTTGCACTGCGCAAAGGTCTCCCCGTAGGCCGCATTGCCGCCATCGTGGACGAAAAATACAATAATCATGCCGGGGAAGCCTGCGGCGCCTTCGGTTTCTTTGAATGCGAACGCGACGAAGTGGCAGCCCATGCTCTGCTGGACGCCGCCAGGCAGTGGCTACGCGGTCAGGGCATGAGCTTCATGCGTGGGCCGCTCAATCCCTCGACCAATCATACTTGTGGTCTGCTAGTGCACGGTTTCGACCTGCCACCCACCATCATGATGCCTTGGAATCCGGCATTTTATCCAGAATTGCTGGAAAGCTGGCATCTTCGAAAGGAACAGGATCTGCTGGCCTATCTTATAGAACGCAAGCGACTCATTCTGCCGCCACACCTGAAAGCAGAAGTGGCACGCCTAAAGGCTGAGGCACGCTTCAGCTGCCGCGTGTCCGGCAAAAATACTTTGCAGCAGGACATTGCCACCATGCTGGAGCTGTACAGACTTTCTTGGGCAAAAAATTGGGGGTTTTCGCCGCTTTCCCCGGGAGAAGCCGAAAGTCTTGTCAAAGAACTCTCGACCGTACTGGATCCAGAATTTTTCGTCCTTTTCTTTCATGCGAACAAGCCGGCGGCGGGCATGGTGGCCCTGCCCGACATGGCCCCACTCCTGCGCAGACTCAAAGGCAGACTGGGTCTGAGCGCCCCGTGGCACTGGTGGCGCACACGGCCACAAACCCGTGCTGGCTACCGTATCATCCTCTTTGGCATTCTCGAGGAATACCGTCTGATGGGCCTGCCCCTGCTTCTGCTAGACTTTCTGCTGGAAAAAGCGCGGCAGCATCCGGATTTTCAGTGGGTGGAAGGTTCGTGGGTGCTTGAGGACAACGTGGCAGTGGACGAACTCATTGAGGATTTCTCCGGCCGTCTGACGAAACGCTATCGCCTCTACCGTCGGGATCTTGACTGATGAACGCCATAGATTTGCCCCTCAAAAACAGGGAAGTTTTACTCACGGGCGGAACAGGCTTCGTTGGAAGACATCTGTTGCCACTGCTCCTAGCCGCCGGGGCTCGCGTTACCTGCCTTGTCCGCGCTTCGTCCAAAACGGAACATCTACCACGGGATGTCAAGGTGGCGATAGCGAACCTTGGCACCGGGCAAGGTCTGGACACAGCATTAGACGGCAAGGACGTGGTCATCCACATGGCAGCGTTGCTTTTTGGATTGGGCTGGCAGGACTATCTGCAGGCCAATGTCCCGGCCGCCAGACATTTGGCCGAGGTCTCGGCGCAGAAGGGGTGTGAACGTTTTGTGCTGGTATCCAGCCTGGCGGCCACAGGACCGTGTGCCATAGCCCCGGGAGTGAACGACTCTACGATAGCCGAACCGGTCTCGGCCTACGGTTGGTCAAAGTTACTGACTGAACAGACGGTGCGCACTTGTCTTGGTGATCGCCTGGTTGTGCTTCGTCCGCCCATTATCTACGGTTCAGGCGACAGAGGTCTTTTGCCCGTATTTCGCGGGGTAAAAAAGGGGCTGGCCGTGAGCCCGGGTTGGGGACGAGAATTCCCCGTGAGCGTGGTACACGCGGACGATATGGCCCGCGCCGTGCTCTGTGCCTGCCGCCCCGAAGCCCACGGTGTCTATCACCTCAATGACGGACAGGTTTATACCATGGCAGGCTTTTGCGACGTCATGGGTCAGGCCGTAGCCCGTGTTCTGGGGATTGAGGCCCGTCCGGTGCGCTGCCTGCACCTGCCGTTAGCCGTCATGGCCGTCACGGCCGGGCTGTCCTCGGGTCTGGGGATACTGGGCGACACCTTATCTCGCCGACTGTGCGGACACGGTCTCATGCGGGCGCCGGAATGGAATCTGGACAAGTACCGCGAAGCGCGGCAGCTTGGTTGGGTAAGCGACGGACGCCGGATTTGTGAGGAACTCGGCTTCGCCCCGAAGGTCGATCTCTTGCAGGGCATGATGGAAGCGGCACAAGGTTATGTTCGCGAGGGATGGCTGTGAAAATCACCATACAAGAACTATCCAAGGCTTTTGGCGGACGAGATATCTTCAACAATTTTTCCCTAGATGTGGATTCCGGCGTACGCCTGTGCGTTTGCGGCCCCAACGGCACCGGCAAGTCAACGTTACTGCGACTGCTGGCCGGTGTTGAAAGCCCCGACGCCGGTCGGGTGATCCTGCCCCACAACTGCCGCCTGGGCTATGTGGAGCAGGAATTTGCTGAGAACGTTCTGGACACCCCCCTTCTGACTTACGTACTGGACGTATTGCACGATTGGAATGAATTCTGGGCACAGTGGGAGGACGCTGCCACAAACGGCGACGAAACTCGCCTGACAGAACTCATGCGCCGCCAGAGCGAACTGGAAGCGATTTACGGCTACAATCCCGAGCACCGCGCCAAGGCCGTACTGTCCGGCCTTGGGTTCAGCGAACGCAAGTGGGGGCGCACGCTCCGACAACTCTCCGGTGGCTGGCGCGAGCGCGCCAAACTGGCCCGCGTGCTCACGGCCGGCGCTGACGTCCTTCTGCTGGACGAACCCACCAACCACCTAGATATGGAAGCCGTGGAATGGCTGGAATCCTTTTTGCTGGATTTCAAGGGGGCTCTGGTTTTTGTGGCCCATGATCGTCTGTTCATGGATCATGTGGGCACGCACGTTCTTTATCTAGGGCTTTCTCGCCCTGTCTTTCGCAAGGCCACGTACACGCAATTTCTGGCCCTGCAGGAAGAGTACAACCAGCAACGTGAGCGTGAAGCACGCGCATTGCGCGATGAGCTGGACAGGAAAATGGCTTTTGTGGAACGTTTTCGCGCCAAGGCCACCAAAGCCCGTCAGGCCGGTTCCCGCCAGAAGATGGCCAAAAAGCTAGAAAAGGAACTGGAGGACTACCGTCCGGAACCCAGACGCAAGGAACTGCAATTCACCTGGCCGGAAGCCCCGCATTCGGAAAAAATCGTCGTTGCCGCGGCCGGTCTGGCCTTCAATTTCCCCGATGGGAAACGCCTGTGGCCCCCCTTGACCTTTACCCTGTACCGAGGGCAACGCGTGGCCTTGGTGGGACACAATGGCAGCGGCAAATCCACCTTGCTCAAACTCCTAGGGGGCGCACTGGAACGATCGGGCGGCAGCATGGTCATGGCTTCGCAAGCACGTCTTGGGTATTACACGCAGCACCAGATGGAAACGTTGAGGGCTGACACCACGGTGCTGGGGGAAATACGCCGTCTCTCAGATCCACATACTACGGAAGAGGAACTCATGAGCGTCCTGGGGCTCTTTCTGCTGGGACAGGAGTATTTTGACAGGCAGGTGTGCGCGCTCTCGGGCGGGGAAAAAAGCCGCCTCGTCCTGGCCTCGCTTTTTCTCAAACGCTGCAATTTCCTTTTGCTGGACGAACCCACCAACCACCTAGATCTGGAAAGCCGTGAAGCCTTGGCCACAGCCCTCCAGAAATTCAGCGGCACCCTTCTTATGGTGGCTCACGACCGTTGGCTCCTTTCTCAGGTGGGAGCCGAAATCTGGGAGATGACGGAAAACGGTGTAACCGTATACCCGAATTTTGTGGCATTTGACACACAAAGACATACCGTGACCAACGCCTCCGGTGACGTCAAGGCTGACAAGGAGGGACGTACTGCCCCAGCCTTACCGGCACAGCCCCTATCTCGCGACGAGCAGAGACGCCTCAAGCGTGAACAGGCCGAAAAACGCAATGCCCTGCATAAGGAGTTAAAACCCCTTCAGACTCGGTATGACGCCCTAGAGGCGGAACTTGAGCAGGTGATGGAGGCCCAGTCAAAGGCGGAAAAGGAACTGGCCGATCCCGAAGTGTATGCCGACCGCGAACGTTCAAGCGCACTGCTGCGCGATTTTGAGAGCTGCCGCTCACGCAGTGAGGACTTGCTGGAGGAAATGTCGCGTTTGGAACGTGATATGGAGGCCGTGCGCCAGAGGGTCAGATAAACGCGGTGGCACAGGAGACGGCATGGATATAAATGTGGCAGCCGGCATTGTCTGGCGGGGACACTGTTTTCTGGCTGGGCAAAGGCGTACGGGTTCTCCCCTTGAAGGCTACTGGGAATTTCCCGGCGGCAAGCTGGAAGGGACTGAAACGCCTCAGGAAGCCCTTTGCCGGGAACTCGCCGAGGAATTGGGCATTGGCGTACGATCAGCCACCTTCTGGAAACAGGTGAAACACCGGTATGTCGAACGTGCCCTCACAGTGACACTCCATATATTTCACGTGACAGACTTTACGGGCGAACCCTGTGGCAAGGAAGGGCAAAATCTGCGCTGGGTGACACGCGCCGAGGCCTTGGAACTGGACTTTTTGCCCGCCGACAAGACTTTGCTCTGTGAACTACAACACGACCTGCAGATGACAACTCATGCCAGATATGGAGAATAACATTGGAAGATCATATCCGTTTTGACCCGACAGACGGTGTATTGCACCTGCTTGACCAGCGCCTCCTGCCTGAACAGGAAAAGGACGTACCTTGCCGCAGCCTCGATGACGTGATTCGTGCCGTTCAGGGCATGGTGGTGCGTGGCGCACCAGCCATCGGCGTGACAGCAGCCTGGGGTTGTGTGCTGGCCCTCCGTGAATGCGAAGGATCGAACTGGCTGACCACGCTGGGTAGCAAACTGGCCGAATTGTCTGTCGCTCGCCCCACGGCCGTCAACCTGCGCTGGGCAGTGGAACGCATGTGCGCCTGCTTGCAGGTGGCGATGGACAGGGACGGCCCTGACCGTGAAGCTTTGCTGGTGGCTTTTGAGAATGAAGCTCGTGCTATTCAGCGGGAAGATGTGGAAATTTGTCGTGCCATCGGCCATCACGGAGGTGTTCTGCTGAGAGACGGCGACACGGTGCTGACCCACTGCAATGCTGGGGCTCTGGCTACGG
>JAGAEE010000056.1 GCA_017613295.1 Desulfovibrio sp.
GGATTTGCGCAGATAACCTTCAACATAGCCCTTTTGCACGCCCGCGTTGACGGCTTCCGAGAAATCGCCGCCTGAGATATGGACGTCCTGCCCAACGTCAGCAAAAATAACGGCCAGACCCGTATCCTGACAGATGGGCATGTTTTCCCTTGCGGCGATGTCGGCATTCTCCAGGAGTTGTCGGAGAATATCGCGACCCACGGCCGAAGGTTCGATCTGGAGTGTTTTTTCAAAGGCTGTTCGCATGTCTTCTGGCAGGTGACAGCATGCCTGAACGCATAGCCGGGCTACGGCATCGGTAATGGCTGAAGCCGGAATTTCTTTCATGACATCTCCAAAGCTTGGCTGCGGCCTAAGGGTGAAAAGGCCAGATCACGGGGATGAGCAGCACACACAGTATAAGCGAAAGCATTTGTAAAGGCCAGCCCGCCTTGACATAGTCCGTGAAGCTGTAGCGTCCTGGTCCCAATACGATTGTGTTGGGTGGCGTGGCTATGGGCGTGAGAAAGCAGCAGGAAGCCGACATGGCGATACCCATGATGATGGGCAGGGGGGAGATGCCGCTTGCCATGGCGATAGGCATTGCCAAAGGGGCCATGAGCGCCGCTGTGGCAGTGTTGGACATGAAGTTGGTAATAATGGCCGTCATGGCGCAGCACACCAGCATGAGCATCCAAGGGTCGGACACCATCTTGACCACGGCGTTTGCCACAATGGCCGCCGCGCCGGACTTGTCCATGGCGGCAGACATTGAGAGCATGCCCGCAAAGAGAAAGATGGTTGTCCAGTCTACACTGCGGAAAGCCTCGCGCATGGTCATGCAGCCAGAAACAATCATGAGGCACGCGCCCAGTACTGCGGCTGTAGTGAGGGGCATGAGCTCGCTGGCCATCATGAAGACCACAAAGCCAAAGATGACAATGGAGTGCCACATCTTGTTTTCGCGTCGCGTCTTGCCTTCCATAAGCATATCGGCGTCGTCATCCAATTTTTTTTCGGGCAGCAGGCGGTAGCCGAATGTGGCGTAGTAGACGAGACCCGCCACCAGCAAGGGAATGCCAATGAGGCCGAATTCGAAAAAACCAAAGGGCCGCAATGGCAAGGAAGGATCTGCCTCCAGCATACCGGAAATGACGCCATTGACAATTCCGTTAGGCGGTGTGCCGACAAGGGTGGCAGTGCCGCCCAAGGATGAGGCAAAGGCCACGGGCATGAGAACTTTGCCTGGGGCCAGCTTGGCTTTGAGGCACATGCCCAGCACCATGGGCACGGCAACCACAGTGGTGCCAGTGTTGGACAACATGGTGGAGAGCAGTCCGATGGCAATCATGGTGAACAGGATGAGCTTGAGTTGATTGCCTTTGGAAAAGCGTACGGCCAAGGCTCCGACTTTGTCGGCGAAGCCGGTGACGAAAGTTGCCTCACCCACGATGAACATGGCCATGAAGAGCACCACGGTGGGGTCTCCAAAATAGCTGAAGGCGGCCTTAGAGGTGATGACCTTGGTGAGAGAAAGGGCCACGGGCACCAGTAGGGCAGTGACGGGAAGGGGGACAATTTCTGTGAAAAACATTATCGCTGCGACGCCCAGAATGCCGAGAGTGATGTAGGCCTTTGTGGGATCTTCGGGCAGGGTTATGCCCTTTGATGCAGCTGCCCAGACTTCCTGCTCAAAACAAAAAAAACAGGCGAGGAGAGTCAGCGCAATTCCGATAGAAAGCATTCGTTTCATAAGAATCTCCAAGGAGTTGATGCAAGATCTCCCTACACTTCGTCCACAGTTATGGTACGCAAAAGTGAAAAAAACCATTTATGTATTGTCAGAAATGGAGTGATGGTGCAACATAAGCGAAAGAAAAAAACTCATTGTGAAAAATATAATTATGCGCGATAAAAGAAAAAAGATCATGTAAATTTTTTTTTGACGGCATAATGGTAAAAAAATCACAAGATCAGAATTTGAAAGCGTGACCGTTCCTTATTTGAATATCTGTGGTCATGGAGGCGATCTGGGTAAATCATGCAAGTCTTTTTTTCTTGGAGCGAAGCACGGCGTTTTTACGCCATAGGCCTGCCCATTTTTGTTGCGCAGATGGCGCAGACGGGCATGACCCTGGCCGATACCGTCATGACAGGACAGTACAGTGCCGAAGCGATGGCGGCTGTGGCCGTGGCAGGTTCTGTGTGGGGACCGTTATCCCTGTTGGGTATCGGCTGCCTTTTTGCCCTGCCGCCGTTGAGCGCGCAGTGTGTGGGGGGCGGCCGTCCGAAAGAGGCGGCGCATTTGTTGCGCCAGGGATTTTGGCTCACCCTGGGGCTGAACCTTGTGTTGCTGTCTTTCTTTTACGGCATTTCCCACAGGCTGGGATTGTTCGGATTGACGCCGCGTATGGCAGCCCTTTCCGGGGAATATCTGAGGGCCATCATGTGGGGCCTGCCAGGCTTCATGATATTTGTCAATCTGCGCAGCTTTCTTGAAGGTTTTTCACGCACACGCCCTGCCATGATCATTGGCCTGCTGGCCTTGTTTGTCAACGTGCCGTGCAATTATGTGCTGATTTACGGCAAGCTGGGTTTCCCGGCAATGGGGGCTGCGGGCTGTGGCTGGGCCTCGACCCTGAGTTACTGGTTCATGGCCATAAGCATGTTTTTTTACATATGCCGCGATCCCCAGTATCAGCGCCTTGGTCCCCTTTTTAGCCCCCTGTTTCAGCGTGGAGACAAGCCTCGTTGTGACGTCATGCTGTTGCTGCGTTTGCTGCGCATTGGCATACCCGGTGCCCTGGCGCTGTTTTTTGAAGTGGCGCTTTTTGCGTGCAGTGCCATCCTGCTGGCTCCTCTGGGGGCGACAACGGTGGCTGGGCATCAGGTGGCCATTAACTACGGGGCCGTCATATTCATGATCCCTCTCTCTATCAGCATGACGGCAACCATCCGAGTGGGGCACTGCCTTGGCGCGCAACAGGTGGAGCGGGCACGGCTTGTGGCACGCACAGCCCTGATTCTGGCCCTTGGTGCCGCATTGCTGATCGCCGCACTCACTGCGGTCCTGAGGCAGCAGATCGTTGCCGTATACACTGACGATATGATCGTGGCTGCCCTGGCGGCACATCTGCTGCTGTTTGTCACGGGATACCAATTGGTGGACGCGTTGCAAACCACCAGCATAGGCATACTGCGCGGGTATAACGACACACGCTGTATTTCCGTATTCTGTTTTCTGGCGTACGGGGTGATGGGGCTGCCCCTCGGCTACCTGCTGGGGCGCACGGACGCGCTGACGCCGGCGATGGGAGCGCCGGGGTTTTGGATCGCCTATATTGTGGCCCTGGGATGTGCCGGCTGTTGTTATGCGGTACGCCTGTACTGGTGGCACGGATTAGCGCCGAAGGATGTGCTGGCAAGGGTGAGGCGCTAGATTTCTGTTTTGTGAATACGCTAATTTCGACGTGCCATGCGCCAGGTGTATTTCATTACCGAAATCAGGTCGCCAAGGTTGCCACTCTCTTCAATGAAATCCTCTTCCACATCAAGATTGGCAATAGTGACGTTCCCCTTGTTGCCAGGGGAGACATTTTTGGCACTGGCGGTTTGGAAATCTCTTTCTAGGGAGGCATCGGTTTTTGTCGACTTGCCGTTGGTGAGAGCAGAATCCTGTGGGGCAGCCGTTTTGTCATATGTCTGTCCAGACCCGTTTGCCTGGAGGGGAGCCTCTTTTTTGCGAGCCGCCTGCCGTGCCAGACGCTGGCGTTCGACCGCTTCCTCCTGCCGGCGCAATTCGATCTGTCGTGCAAGGTCGTCCACGGTTTGGCGTATTTCCCTGCCAAGAACCTCCGCGATGTCCGTACCAAGGGCCAGTTCCAGCATGTTTTCCATGGAGAGCAGGGCCGTTTGCGGATGCGGTGTGGCAAGACAGATTTGAGCCAGCTTGTCACGTATTTGTCGGCGTGGAGTGACGCTGTACCCCTCAGCCAGAATGGCAGCGGCTTCCTCGAATTCTCCCTGACGCATGCGCTGTGCGGCCTCCGCCAGAAAGGGACTGCGGGCGTCGGGATCTTCTTGGAGCAGGCGA
>JAGAEE010000057.1 GCA_017613295.1 Desulfovibrio sp.
AAGAAATGAGATTGAATATGTTGTCTTAAAAAGAGAATAGTAATGAATTGATACACTGTATATCATAAACTCATTATATAGATAATAGGAGCCTAACATGTCTGAATGTAGATATTGTGGTTCAAAATCCTATGGCCCTTGCACACGATCACCTCATAAAGTGCATGAGCATGTTGATGATGAAAAACATTGCATTTTCTGCGGATCACGCAGTTACGGCATATGCTCACGTTCTCCCTATGGGGTTCATAAACACGGTCACGGTAACAACAAGTGTGTATGGTGCGGTTCGACTGGAAAAGGGGTTTGCTCAAGGTCTCCGAATAAGGTGCATGAGAAGTAGCTCCTATATGTCATATGTTGCTCTGACTTTGGGGCTCAAGCTGCCGAATGCGGTTATTGAATGGGCTTCACCTTGGCGACAAGCGACTTCACTTCATCAAGAAGGATGCCTAGAATATCACTGATTTGTTCAAGTGAGTATCCGCGAGAAAGCATACGGGAGACTACTTCACGCCGTTCTTCCGCCTTGCCTTCCGCCAACCCTTCCATCTTGCCTTCATAGCGCTCGTCAGCGAGCAGTGCTGAAAGTGTCATATATTCCGCCTTTATTTCGTCGTGTTGCTTCACACGGGTAACTTCAGCGTCAATGTCACGCGCAAGCGGCCCTTCCGCAGCATTGCCAGCCACATAGTCGAGGAAGTGCTGCACGTCTTCGCTTTCCTCGCCAATAACGCCCTTGGCGTTCAGGAAAATCCTTGTCGCTCGGTCTTTCAGCGCCAAATCCGTTTGTTCAACGCACAGATTGCGAAACGTATAGCGGCGGCGGCCAAGTTTGAACGGGTCAAACGCGCAAATGAAGATAATGAACGACTCGCGCAAGTCGGCATAGCGGCCGCCCTTTTCAATAGCCGATTGATCTAGCATGGACTGGTAGTAACGAGTTCGCAAGTCAAGCCTGTTGTCGTCAGCGGGTTTCGACGCTTGCATTTCAATGTCGTACACTTTGCCGTTCTCGTCCGTCACGTACACGTCAAGGCGAACGCTCAGCTTGTCGGGGTTGGAAGCAAGAATTTTTTCTGTTTCAGGGAACGACAGCTCACGAATTTTGAAGTCAAGCAAGGTTTCAAGCAGCCGACGGCAGAGATCGCCATTCTGCATGACTTTCAGGAAAAGAAAGTTGTCTTGGATTTGCAGGTCTTCCCAACGCTTGGTGTGGCTCATGCGGCGTCCTTCACTGTGGGGCATGCTGTCTTGCCGTGTTCGCTGACAATTCAGGCCAGCGGTGGCTTGTTCATGCTCAAATAGTAACCATGACCACGCGGGATTTCAAGCCGCCAAGCGGTATATGAACCCAATCGTTTAACGAGGGTATAACGGTGGCAGTATACGTTTTGATATACGCATGCTCTCGCTGAAGTGTTACGCGCACAAAAAAATCAGCTACCCACAGTTATTGTAAGTAGCTGATTTTATTTAACTTCTGGCGGAGAGGGAGGGATTTGAACCCTCGATACAGGTTTAAGCCCGTATACTCGCTTAGCAGGCGAGCTCCTTCGGCCGACTCGGACACCTCTCCACTGGGATGTAGTCAGGACGACGTACATGGAAAATACAATATACTAGCATGCGTTGCATGTCAATACTGGCCCTTGTCAGCTGTTGATATTTACGTCATTGAGGGGTGCTCAAAATAGCTGTGGAATCTCATGGCGGTCTACGCTATGCTGCTTGCGGTAGCAAACGGCGGGTTTTCTCCCGTCAAGTTGTTTATGAGTTTGACCCAGCCATTGAAAGATTTGCTGGAAGCATGTGCCGGCAATCGTGTTTTCTTGCGGTCAACGCCTGTTTAAAGATCAGCCTTGTGTTTTTTGGGCTCATCGATGTTTTGAACTGTGGCATTTTTAGGAAAAGCAGCAAGATTCCATTGTCCTAATATGGGGGAAGGGGAACATGCGTTATTTTGCCAGAGTTGTGACCGTGGTAGCCTTTTTTTGTATCTTACTGGCAATGGCATTGCTGGCACAGATTGATGTTGCCGCACTGAATGCGGCTGAGGTCATTTATCCCGGTGCCGGAATTTGGATTTGTCTGGGCCTGGTGGTGGCCGAACTGTTGGCCTTGTTCTGGCTGTATAGGGCCCTTTTTGCCCGACAGGCCAAACTGGTACTGCGGCATGAGGCTTCCGAGGAAGAGCGTCAGGTTTTTCTGGCAGAAATGCGTCGCCGTCTGGCACGCAACAGTCATGTGAAAGCTGCGGGCCTCGAGCCTGAAGACCCGAATTTTATGGAACAGGCTCTGGCCATGTTGGACGCCTGTGCTGAAAAGGAAATTCGTTCAGGTGGGAAAAAGGTTTTTTTGGGGACGGCTTTGGCGCAAAACGGCAGGCTGGATGCCCTGATCGTGTTTTTTGCCCTTTGCCGCATGGTATGGCGCATTTCGGCCGTCTATAACCAACGCCCCACACCGCGTGAAATATGGAGTGTCTATTCCACGGTTTCTTCGGCGACTTTTGTGGCCTTTTCCATTGAGGCTTTAAATATTCCTCAAACCATTGCCGATGCCGTCAGTGAACTGGTACCGTCAGTGACCCCGGCCATGGCGGCATCGTCCGTGCCCTTTGTGGGAGCGGCCATGCACGTCTTCACGACGTCCCTCATTGACGGAGCTGCCAACAGTCTTTTGGCTGTGCGCGCAGGGGTGATTACCCGCAGGGCCTACCGCTTTGCCATGTACGGTGGGGAGGAGAATCTGCGCAGTGCCACCGTGCGGGAAACCGGGGCCATATTGCTGGACATAACCCAGGAATCTGTGGGGGCTATCATCAAGACGCTGAAAAAGGAATTTCAGGATCTTTCCCTTAACAGCGGGAAAAAACTCGTGGACAATGTGGGACGGGTAACGGCCTCTGTGACCAGCACTGTCGCCGATGCGGCTGCCGGTACGGCCGATGTCGTCAGCGATGGCGCCCAAACCGTGGCTGACTGTGGCAAGGCCACGATGGAGGCCGTGGTGACGGGCATGCAGAAGGTATCGGAAACCGTGTGCAACGGGGCTGATGCCTTGGGCGATACGGCGCGTCAGGCGGGCTCGACCATTGTGGAGGGAGCTCAGGCCGTGAGCACGGCGGTTTTGACGGGGGGGCGCAGTGTTGTCGGCACGGCTGCCTCCGGCATGCAGAAGGCGGCTGAGAGCGTGAAAACGTCGGCTCAAAGCCTTGGCACAAGGGTGCTCGGAGCGGGGAATTCCTTGTTGAACCTTCTGCAGGGGCGGGACAGCCATTCCTGAAAATGACCTATGGCGGTATCAGTTTTTTTTGCTGATTTGTTTTTTATCTATCAGAAAGAGACGGGACGACAATGATCATTCGACTTTGGGGCACACGGGGATCCACGCCTGTTTCTTCTCCGCACATGGCGAGATTCGGAGGGGCGACGACGTGTATTGAGATACAGAGGCATAGCGGAGAACGTCTGATTCTGGACGCAGGGTCGGGGATACATGGGCTGGGTGATGTCATGTCGCGGGAAGTCCCTGCGGAATGCGCTATCTGCATCAGTCATTTGCACTGGGATCATATCATGGGCCTGACCTGTTTTGCGCCGCTGTATGATCCTGCCCAGAAAATAACCCTCTATGGCGCGCCTTCTCCCAAACCGTTTGCCCTCAGCATCAGGGGGTTGTTTGATGAGACCTATTTCCCCGTCCCCTGGGAATCCCTGCCGCACCGTGACATCGTGGAGTTTACCCCTGGCAGGGCCTTCACGGCCTGCGGCATGACGGTGATGACGTGCCCGACCAATCATCCCGGCGGCTGCATGGCCTTTCGCGTCGAGGCTGACGGCTGGACATTTGTCTTTACTGGCGATCACGAATGCGGTGACCATGCCTCCACGTCAAGGCTGATGGATTTCATTGCCGGTGCGGACGTGGCCCTGGTGGACGGCCACTATTTCCTTAGTGACTACGACGCCCACAAGGGCTGGGGCCACAGCGCCATGGAGCACTGGCCAGAGGAGCTTTCACAACGGGGCGTGAAGCATTGCATCTTCACCCATTTTGCCCCGACGCATACTGACGCCGAATTGCAAAATGCCCTCAACTCTGTGCGAGACCGTTTTCGTCATTTGCCGATCACGCTCCAGCTGGCACGCGAGGGAATGCGCATCACGGCCGAGGGCGGTTCCATGGAATTGGGGGAAGAGCATCTGAAAAATGCCGACGCCGAACTGTTCGACTTTTTTCAGCGCATTTCGCATTTTTCCGACATCAATCTCGTACTGGACAGCATTCTAGAAGAAGCTCGCGCCCTGACCATGGCGGATGCCGGCACCGTGTACCTGGTGGAAGACAATCATCTGAGTTTTTCCTATACGGCCAACGACACGCTCTTTCCCGGTTCGGAAGCCAACAAGCATATTTATCTCAAGTCAGAGCTGCCCATAGACACAAAATCCATAGCGGGCTTTGCCGCCTGCACGGGGCGTGTCCTGAATATTCCCGACGTCCGGGCCATCGCGCCCAGTGAACCGTATTCCTTCAACGAATCCTTTGACAATGCTACAGGATACCGCACGGTGTCCATGCTCACTTTGCCCTTTGTGGACGCCTATGGCCGGCTTCTTGGAGTGATGCAGCTTATCAACAGCAAGTACCGCGACGGGGTTCGCCCCTTCACGCCGGCAATGGTGCAGGCCGCCGGGCGTCTTGTGATGCTGGCCGTTACCGCTGTGGATCGCGCCAATATGGCCAATGACCTCATTTTGCGCATGCTGCGCACCACATCCTTGCGTGATCCGCGCGAAACGGCCAGTCATGTGCGGCGTGTCGGGGCCATGTCGGCGGAAATATACCATCGCTGGGCGGAACGGCATCACGTGCGTTTTGAGGAGCTGAGAACCACAAAGGGGCGCATGCGCATGGCGGCCATGTTGCACGACGTGGGCAAGGTGGGCATTCCCGACGCCATTTTGAAAAAAAACGGGCGCCTCACTCCTGAGGAACGCGCCGTCATGGAAACGCATTCGGCCATGGGGGCGGAACTCTTTACCGACGCCCGCATAGACGTGGACACGATGGCGCGCAGCATCGCCCTGCACCATCATCAGAAATGGAACGGGCAGGGCTATACCGGGTCGGACAAATACCCCTTGCTCTCCGGCGAGGATATCCCCCTGGAGGCCCGTATCACGGCCATCGCTGATGTCTATGACGCGCTTATCTCACGTCGTTGCTACAAGGAGCCCTGGTCAAAGGAGGATGCCGTGGCCGTATTGCGCAAGGACGCCGGCAGCCACTTTGACCCGGAACTCGTGGACGTGTTTATGGAGATCCGTGATGTTATTGACGCCATTTGCACCCGCTATTCCGATGGAGATGCCTGACCGCGCACACGCACCAAAAGCCCATGGATTGTCGTCAGTCATGGCACTCACAAAGAGACAGGGATTGATGTATGGCAGATTCGGCAAAAGCTCCCGATATGATGGAAGGAGCGCCCAAACGCGGCGTATTGCGTCTGCTCCTTCGCGTCCTGTTCCTTCTCCTTCTCCTTGGGCTTGTGGCCGGCCTGGGCTTTGCCGGATGGAAATTCAAGGACAAAATTTTCTCCGGCCGCGGGGGACCCGCTCCCGCCACGTCCGGTGCGGCGCTCATTCCCTTTTGTGACTCCCTGAGTCAGACCGTGTACGCCTTGAAATTGAGCGACGGCTATGGGGAATTGCTGCCTGTCTTGCACGAAAAGGGCGGAGGGTTGGCGCAGTGCGGCGAAGGGGCGGAAAACGGTCATGGAAAAGTCGTGCTTCGCGGTGGCAAGGCGTATCATGTTTTGCCCAAAGCCTCGGGAAAATAGCAAGGCGCCGGGATCGGCCGTTTTGAGGACGCTTAACTTGCAAGCCGATTTCTGTTACTGCTTGTAGCGGTTTTGAGGCAATCATTGAATGAGCTGCGTTACCGGGGATATTTCATGGAGGGTTGCACATATGGCAGAGACCAATGAACAATTTACCTGGCATTGCCAGCGCATGGGCGGCGCGGACCAGGTCACGCTGACAACCATGGCCGAGCTGCGCCATCTGCGCGAGCTGGACCCCAAACTTTGGGGCGCCATGAGCTGCCCGGCGTCTGGCATCGAATTTGACAAACGCACTCTGGAATTGTTGGACGCGGACCACGACGGCCGCATCCGCATCCCTGAAGTGCTGGACGCCGTGGAGTGGCTTTGCGACCGTGTCAACGATACGGCGGACATTTCCGCCCGTCCGGAATCCTTGCCCCTTTCCGTCATCAATGACGCCACGGAAGAGGGCAAGCGCCTGCGCACTACCGCACAATCCATCCTCAATGTGCTGGGCCGTCCAGACGGGGATACGCTTTCGCAGGATGAAATTGAAAAGGCCGTGGAAGGGGCGGCGGAACAATCCTTCAACGGTGACGGCGTGTTGCCTCCCTTGCCGGAAATGGACGACGACGTGCGCGACTTTGTCAACGCCGGTCTTGCCATTGTCGGCGGCGCGCGTGATGCCAGCGGGGCAGCGGGGCTGAACAAGGAGCTTAGCGAGGCCCTGGTGGCCGAGCTTAAGGCCTGGCAATCCTGGCGAGACGAGGTGAATGCCGCCCCGCATCCCGTGGAAGGCACGCCGGAGGCCTGGCTCCTCCTGGAGGATATCCGCGCCAAGGTGGACGACTACTTTTTGCGCTGCCAGCTCGCCGCCTTTGCGCCTCAGGCCGAAGCTCCCCTGAATGAGGAGGACCGCCTGCTGGCCGCCACGGACAAACCCGACATCGACACGGACGTGCTCACGGCCCTGCCCCTGGCCCGCATCCAGCCTGACGCCCCCTTGCCGCTGACCAGCGGTCTCAATCCCATCTGGCGTGAGCGCGTGCTCCGTTTCGCGGCCCTGACGCGCCCGTTGCTGTCTTCGCAGGAAACCCTTTCCGTGGATGACTGGAAGTCCGTGCAGGAGGCCCTGGCGCCTTACGGCGCGGTTCTGAGCCAGCGGCCCGCTGTCGGTATTTATGAAGCGGGGGCCTTCGCTCCCGCAGCCGACGCCGCATCGGCCATTGACGCCCTTGGCGAGGAAGGCGTGCGCCGGCTGCTTGAAGGCGACGTGTCTCAGCGTTTTCAGGCCCTGTGCGACCAGGATCTCGCCAGTGCCGCCGCTGCCGAGGACATTGCCGAACTGGAGCGCCTCGTCCTCTATTATCGGCATTTGCATCGCCTGCTGATGAATTTTGTTTCCTTCTACGATTTTTACAGCCTGCGCAAGGATGTCACCTTCCGGGCGGGCACCTTGTTCATGGACGGCCGCTCCTGCCAGCTCTGCCTTCCCGTGGAAGACATGGACGCCCACAACGCCATGGCCGGCATGAGCCAGCTTTGCCTCCTGTATTGCAAATGCACCCGTCGCGTCACCGACGGCACCCCTGCCGGCGAACGCCTCATCATGGCCGCACTGACGGCTGGAAGCGACGACGTGCTTGTGGAGGGGCGCAACGGCGTCTTTGTGGACAATACCGGTGTCGACTGGGACGCCACCCTGGTAAAGATCGTGCATAATCCCATCAGTTTTGAGCAGGCCATCTGGGCGCCCTACAAACGCATCAGCCAGTTTGTCGGCGAACAGATCGCCAAATTTGCCGCAGCCAAGAATGCCGAGGCTCTTGACGCGGCCAAGGGAGCCGTGGCCTCGTTGCCAAAGCAGCCCGCCGCTCCCTTTGACATGGGGAAGAGCGTGGGCATTTTTGCCGCCGTGGGCATCGCCCTGGGCGCCATCGGCACGGCCGTGGGCAGCATTGCCCAGGCCCTTTTCTCGCTTTCCTGGTGGCAGTTCCCGCTGCTCGTCGCGGGCATCTTTATCGTGATTTCGGGGCCTTCGGTCTTCATGGCCTGGCTCAAGTTCCGCAAGCGCACACTGGGCCCCGTGCTGGAAGCTTCAGGCTGGGCCGTCAACTCCCAGCTGCCCATCAATCTCAAACTCGGCAGCGCCTTGACGTCCATTGCCAAGCAGCCCGATAATATTGAACGGCGTTCCATCATCGACCCCTTCCTCGAGGAGAAACAGAGCCATGCCGGCCTCTGGACGCTGCTTGCCATTTTGATAGCCGCCCTGGCCCTCGGCGGCTGGCTGTGGAAGAGCGGCCACCTGAGCGACATGGCCGCACGGCTGACGCAGAAGCCGCAGCAACAGACAGAAAAGGCGGCGGAAAAGCCCCAACCCCCTGTGGCCGCGCCGAGCAAAGAGGTGAAAAAGGATGCTGACGCGAAGGAAGCCGCCAAAAAGGACGAGGCCAAGGCGGAACCTGCCAAAAGTGACGCCAAATAGTGTGATTTTGTGGTAATGGGCTGTTAATGGACGCAAAAGGCCTGTGCTGATGTGAGGAAACATATGTGCGGACGTTGTTTTGTTCTGTTGTTCGTGCTGCTATCAACCCCTGTTTTTGCAGCCCCTTGGACAGCCTACGTGTTTTCGGTGGAAGACGGCAACACCGTGACGGTCAGCAAAAGTCCAGATGCCCAAAAAGCGGATCACGTCTTGCGCTTTTACGGCGTGACTGCCCCGACGCTGCGCCAGCCTTGCGGCAAGGAAGCCTTGGCCTTTTTGCATCAGGTGCTGCCCAAGGGAACCAGCGTGGGAGTGGACGTGATCAGCGAGGAAAAGGACGGCCCCATGCGGGCGCTTGTCCAGCTCCGTGGGGATACCGTCAATTATCAGATGGTGACTCAGGGGCTGGCCTGGGTGAACAGGCAGGAATGCAAGGCCGTGTTCTGCCGTCGCTGGTATATCCAGGAACACCAGGCCGTTCAGGAAAGGCGCGGCATATGGCGGCTCAACATAGGCACGCCTCCCTGGCAGTGGGGCAACAGGTAGCCTGATTTTTGTGGGACGCTTTGAGGGAAAGGCGCTTGTGGCTGAGGGCACGGGCGCCTTTTCTTGAAGGACAAGGCCGCTGCCGTGCAAGAGAGCATCATCCGTCCGCGTCCCGCCGTTGCCCTTGGCTGGAAAGCCCATTTCCCCTCTTGACATGCAAGGGGAAAAAGGCAAAATCTGATTAATATGGTATTGAAATGGCTCACACTAATATATGTGCCAACACTCAGAAATGACTTGAACCGCCGGAAGTTCTGTGATGTCAGAGACACAGGGTTTCCGGCATTATGCCATGTCTTTGCCGTGACTTTTCTGTCATGTCTGAAGAAAATGCCTGCACGACAGGCGAAGAGCTGAATTCTGATGACCGAAAAACCGGCGTGTTCCCCCTCAAGCCCTGCCGATCCTTCGACGCCGCAGCCTCGGCTGCAGGGCAGCATTGACATACTCCGTGGCGATATTGTACACGGCTGGCTTTCTGCCGATGCATGCCCCGTTTTGCCCATCCTGTTCATGGACAACCGGCCCGCACGGTGCGTCGGCCTGCACATCCCCCGGCCGGATGTGGCCGAGGCTGTGGGCTGCGAGCCTGACGTGGGCTTTGCCTTCAAAGTCTCCGACCTTAGGGCGTCAAGCATCCTGAGCCTTTACGCGGCGTTGCCACTCTGTCTCAGCCCCGTGTGCAGCCTCCCTGCGAACCGACCTGTGTGGGAAAACCGATTTTTTGCCCAGCTGGCGCGGGCTTCGGGCATAGCCCGCCAGCCGGAAGCCGTGGCCATCACCTGCTGGGACGGCGCCCACAATCCCGCAGGCCGGGCCAAGGTGCTGTACGACATTGTGACGCTCAGG
>JAGAEE010000005.1 GCA_017613295.1 Desulfovibrio sp.
CCCGGCACTGCGAAGGACGCCCAGTGGTTCTCCTGTCATGGAGGATTGGTTGACAAGACCTTCCCCTTCCACCACTTCCCCGTCCACGGGAATGGATCCCCCAGTGCGCACGACAATCAGATCGCCCTCGTTTACCTGCGCCAGAGGTACGGAAACTTCCTCATTGTCAACAATTTTCCACACATTCTCCACGTTGAGAGCCAGACTTTCTGTCAGTGTGGCCATGGAACGACGACGCGTCCATTGCTCCAACGTTTCACCAAGGCCCAGCAGGAGTATGAGCATGCTCACCGTACGAAAATCGCGCATCATGAGCGAGGTGCCAATGGCGGCCGCATCCAACACATCCACGCTGAGACGGCCATTCAGAAGGGCAATGACCCCCTTGAGTAAAAAGGGTATGGCCCCAAGCACGCAACTTGCGGTTCGCACGACCAGAGGCAAAAACGGGCGCACGAAAACATAGCGTATTAGTGGCAGGAAACCTCGCATGGATGAAATCTCGGCCGCAGACAACGTTTCAGGGATGTCAAACTGGCAATTGGCATCGGCAGCGCCAAGCAAAAGGGTCAGTGCCTCGGTTCGGCTTTCGTCAGAATCGTAGAAGATGAGCAGACTGCCGAGCAAGGGGTTGACTCGCACATCGTGTATGCCATCCAAAGATGTCAGTGCTTCCTTCAGGGCATTCATTTGAGCCGGGCCGAGTGGGCTGTCTGACCGCAAACGCATCCTGCCTGAAGCAGGAGTGCTGATGCCGCGCAATTCGTGGATAATAACAAAATGCATGCGGGCTCCTTGCAAGGTGAAAAAAAAGCGCCGTGCGAGCGGCATTCCAAAGATGTCCGCCGCACAGCGCGGAGAAACATGATAGAATAATCAGGAATCTAAAGGCAATTCAATGGTGTAATGATAATGCCATAGCCCGACAGGGCCGTTGCAGACAAGCCAGTCACGGCGTGTCTACGCAGCGTTTTTGGAAGCCTTGCGCTTTTCAACGGCCTGACGCGCTTCGGCTGTGAGGTCTTCCACATCTTCCTTAATGGACTCAACCTTGCTCAGCAGGGCGTCCTTGACGTCGATACCACGGCTTAGCAAATCAGCAGCCAGAGGTTTGAAATCCAGCTTGCCACGACTCACGGCCACCACGCCCAAGGCGCCAACGGCCAAACCGCCCAAAAACCACAAACCGCATTTCATACCGTCGTTCATATCAGACTCCTTACGAAGTGTTGTTCTATCCGGCAGACACGACATATCTGGGGCATACTTGGCATTTTGGGAAAGGTCAATCCGTTTTTTGGTGCTTCAACGTCACATGCTGGCAACCACGCATGGGCGTGGTTGCCAGTGGAGAATCTAGCTCATTCAGGCCTTGGTCTGCCCTTCGGCCCCTGTATCGTCGGGAGCATTCTCCGTTTCGTGACGGCCCGCAATGAGATTACAGTGCCCCGTTATAATGTGCTCAAGCACGGAGGGATCGGCCAAGGCTGTGGTATCGCCAATATCTTCATAGGTATTGCCGGCAATTTTGCGCAGCATACGCCGGATGACCTTGCCTGAGGTTGTCTTTGGCATGGCTTCCACAAATTGGATAAACTCGGGGCTGGCCAATGGGCCGATATCGCGTCGGACGGCGTCACGCAGCTTGACGCGCAACTGGGAACTCCAAGCCACTTCGTCGCACGTGACCACATAGGCATAGATACCTTCACCTTTGAGGGCGTGCGGCATGGGCACCACAGCCGCCTCGCTCACTTCAGGGCAGGAGGCCAGGACAGCCTCTATCTCTGCTGTGGACAGACGGTGTCCGGAGACGTTGATGGAATCGTCCACGCGGCCCAGTATCCAGTAATAGCCGTCTTCGTCAATCTCGGCGGCATCACCCGTGGAGAAACAGCCAAAGCGGGAGAAGTAGGACTGATACTTTTCTTCGTCATTGAAGACGCCCTGCATCATGCCTGGCCAGGGACGACGGATGACCAGATGCCCTGCCCTGCGCCCTGCCTGGCGGTCATCGTGTTCTTCTTCTCCATCGCGGGCAGCCGAGCCGATGACGTCGGCATCAATGCCCGGCAAGGGACGTGTGGCTGAGCCGGGTTTGAGACGTGTGGCATAGGGCATAGGGGCGATCATGGCCCCCCCCGTCTCTGTTTGCCACCATGTGTCCACGATGGGCAGTTCACCGCCACCGATATGCTTGTGATACCAGTGCCAGGCTTCGGGGTTGATGGGCTCGCCCACACTGCCAAGGATGCGCAGGCTGCCGAGGTCATAGCGCTCCGTCCAGGCTTCATTCATGCGCATGAGTGAACGGATAACCGTGGGGGCCGTGTATAGGATGTTGACACGGAAATTTTCCACAATGCGCCAGTAGCGATCGGGGTAAGGCCAGGTGGGCACCCCCTCGAACATGAGCGTGGTGGCCCCCAGAGCCAGAGGACCGTAGACGCCATAAGTGTGACCGGTGATCCAACCTGCGTCGGCGGTGCACCAGTAGACGTCATCGTCACGCATGTCGAAGCACCACTGGGTCGTGTGGGCAGCATAGGTAAGATAGCCGCCCGTGGAGTGCAAAACGCCCGTGGGCTTGCCCGTACTGCCGCTGGTATGCAACAGAAAAAGCGTGTCCGTGGCGTCCATGGGTTCGCAGGGAAAGTCGGGATTGAGGGTAAAATCGTCGATGAGGTCGTGCCACCAGATATCACGGTTGCGTTGCATGGTGACGTTGTCGATACCTGTATGCTTGACCACCACCACGTGCGCCACGGAGGGACAACGTTCCAGGATTGGGTCAAGGTTGGCCTTGAGGGGCTTGAACTTTCCGGCACGCACTGCGGCGTCGGCAGTGATGACCACCCGCGCCTTGCACCCCTGAATGCGGCTGCGCACACCACCCTCAGCGTAGCCGGAAAAGATGGCCGTATGGACGGCGCCTATACGTGCACATGCCAGCATGGCAATGAAGAGTTCGGGAATCATGGGCATATACAGCGCTACATGATCTCCCTTGCGGATACGCAGCGAACTCAGGGCGTGGGCCACGCGACAGACTTCCGTATAAAGCATCTGGTAGGTGTAACAGCGCACATCCGTTTCTTTCTCGCCTTGCCATATGATAGCGGCCTTGTTGCGTCTGCCCGAAATAAGATGCCTGTCAATGCAGTTAAACGCCGCATTGAGCTTGCCGCCGGTGAACCACTGGTACTTATGATTGGCCTCGTCCGCTTCCAGTACCTTGTCCCAGCGCTTGAACCAGTGAAGCAACTGTGAGGCGCGTGCTCCCCAAAAGTCGCTGGGGTCTTCCAGCGCACGCTGGCAGAGGGCCTTGTACTCCTCTCTGCTACAGATCCAGGCCGATTTTCTGCCGTGCTCCGGTGGGAGATACGACCGGGTTTCATTCAACAGCGTTGTGATCCTTTCCTGGGACATGCTTCTGCCCTCGCTCCTTGCATCGGTAATGGGTGGGGAAACTATTCAACCCTTTTGCCGTAGTCGCATTTCTGCCCTGCGTCAAGGTAAGAATACTGTTTGAGCACACAGACTCTGTTGTGCTGAAAATCACAATGGTTAATGAAATATGTGAGAGTTTGGCAAACAACGCATTTTCGCGTACCATGATATGCTGAGAAAGATTTCACACCGTAGGAAATTTTTTTGTTTTTTCTTCCGTCATCGCAAGACGGGCTTCATTAGTCCGAAGTGCAACAGCAGACGGGCCAGCAGCATAACCGGCAACCCCACGACGGTACACCAGGATCCTTCTATGTGCTCGAGAAGAAATGCGCCTTGCCCCTGTATGGCGTAGGCGCCGGCCTTGTCTGCGGGTTCACCGGTGCGTACGTAGGCTTCAAGCACGTCGAGCGGCCAGAGGGAAAAGCATACCCGGCTCGTGTCAATGAAGGAGAGCTGATGACAGTACTCGAAGGTCTCCTCTTGCAATGCGTACGCGGTCGAATCTATGACGGTGGCCGCTGGGGGTATGCTCCCTTGAGCTGTAGAGGGAATGAGCAGGCAGACCGCGCTGATGACCTCATGACAGCGACCGTTCAGGCGCTGTAACATGCTTAAGGCATGCTCATCGTTACGGGGTTTGCCCAGGATTTCACCATCGACGGTTACCACGGTGTCAGCGCCAAGAACGAGAGTATCACTAAGTTTTGCAATGTCAGGCAAAAGAAAGCGCGCCACGGCCTGAGCCTTGGCCACGGCCGCTCGACGGGCGTAGGCTGCCGGTGTTTCGCCATTAAATGGACAGGGTTCTGGAGCGTCAATGCCGTGTGTGAGGAAGGGCACCCCCCATTCCTCGAGGAACTGTTTGCGGCGAGGCGATGTCGAGGCCAGCACAAGGCGAAAGCCCCTGCGCAGAGTGAAAACGGGAAAAATGCCGTTCATGCTTTCAGACGGACGGGGCATGGCGCAACACCTCGCGCCCCTGCATGTCCAGAACGCGGAAGACCCTGTTTTCGTACAGTCCGTAACTACGCACTGAACCCTGTTTTGGCAGGGAAAGTGAACCAGGATTCCAAAAGTGCAGACCGTCGAGGGTTTCTCCGCGAGGCACATGTGTGTGGCCACGCAACAGGACCGTACCCGGTCGAAAGCCAGGGCAAGGCGGATTCTCTGGCAGGCGATGCCCATGGCTGACAAAAATGTTCAGTCCGTCGACCTCCAGCCAGGCCGATTCCGTAACAACGAAAGGCAGCAGACCGAGGTCCACTTCGGCGTCGCAGTTGCCTTTGACAGCTAGGACCGGGCATGGCAAAGCCGTAAGGTCGGGCATGGTCTTGAGGACAGAACGCGTGTCATACCCCTGTGGCAAGGGATTGCGTGGCCCGTGATAGACGAGGTCGCCCAGCAGCACGAGTTTGTCCGGGAGAAGGGTGTGTGCCCTTTCCAAAAGAAAATTCAGGCTGTCAAACGATCCATGCAAATCTGAAGCAATAAGCAATCGCATCAGTGTTGCTCCTCGGCTGCTGGGTGATCCCTGCGCCACTGATCCAAATTGAGGGCCTCTTCCACCAGCATGACGGGAATGTCGTTGCGTACGGGATAGAGTGCCTTGCAGGTCTGACAGGCAAGGCCAGCCAGACTGTTCTGTTCCATCATGGCCTGTAAACTTCCCAAGCATTTGGGACATGCCAGGATCTGGAGAAGCTCTTTGGTATTCATGAAATGTCTCCCTGTTCCCCTGATTTTACGCACAAGCGTTCATCTGTTCAAGACTTGCCCGATTGTTCCTTTGCGGGTATCCTTTGCTCATGAAGACAGAATCAAAATATGTGGATTTACACACGCATTCCACAGCTTCAGACGGTACAGACACACCGGCTGCCCTCGTGACCGCCGCCAGCGCTGCGGGATTGGCGGCCATTGCCCTGACGGACCACGATACTCTGGCGGGTCTTGAGGAAGCTCAGGCCGCCGGGCGCGAGTTGGGTGTGGATGTGGTGCGTGGCTGCGAAATCTCTTGTGGAACGGAATATGGCGAACTGCACATGTTGGGACTGTGGCTCCCCGAAAAGCCCACATCCCTGGAGGAAAAGCTGACCTGGTTGCGCCAGCAGCGCAGGGAGCGGAATGTCGGCATTGTTGCCAAGTTACGCGCACTGGGACTTGACGTCAGCATGGATGAAGTGCTGGCGCAAGCCAAGGGGGAAAGTGTGGGGCGACCCCATATCGCTGCGGTTCTGATGGCCAAGGGCTATGTACGCACCAAGGACGAGGCCTTTCGTGAATATCTCGGGGATGGAGGAAAGGCCTGGCTGCCCAAGACCGTTCTGACGCCGGAAGAGAGCGTGCGACTGCTGTCCGGCCTGGGAGCCACCGTCAGCCTTGCCCACCCCATGCTGCGCAAAACTCCCGCTGCCTGGCTGGATGCCATGGTGGCACACCTCAAGGATTGTGGTCTTGACGCCATTGAGGCCTATCACAGCGAACATTCCGAATCTCAAACGCGTGACTGCCTGGAACTTGCCCGTCGATACGGCCTGGCGGTCAGCGGCGGTTCGGACTATCACGGCAGCAACAAGCCCTCCATCAAGATCGGTCGAGGCTATGGGTCCTTGCGTGTCAGCGTTCAGCTTTATGAAGAATTACGCCGTCTTCGCACGGCCGCCGGCCTGCCCGTTTGAATGAAAGAAATTCTTCAGAGCGCTTGAATTCCCTGCGAGATTGGCGCTGTTGCGAGATAGAATCGGCTTGTCACAACGAGACTTCTCCTGAATCGCAATACCATCTTGACCGCACGTCTTGTTGACATTATATTTCTCGCGTCGGGCCCATAGCTCAGTTGGTAGAGCCTCCGGCTCATAACCGGCTTGTCCCAGGTTCGAGTCCTGGTGGGCCCACCAAAATATTTTTTTGAAAGTCCCATAAAGCCTTAAAAGCCTTGTGGGACTTATTTTTTCTGACACATCTTTATCTCATATCATCCCATAAAGGCTATAGATATACCACAACTATTTGGGGTACCTTTTGGGGGTAGCAGGACAAGACAGTAATTGCTTACCCCAAGGATGTCTCACATGCCCCTATCAGACACCGCCATTCGTGGTGCTAGAGCATTTAAAAAAAAGGTTAGGACTCGTAACCACATGAAGTGAACCATCCGATTGCGTCTTCTGGAGTTATTGCATCAAGACCAACAGCTATTGCATCATCCAATTCTTTCGCTGTTCGGGCTTTCAATGTACGAAGTATCGCTTTTAGCTTGCTCCACATTTTTTGTGGATTCCTCTTGGCGACTAAAGTCGCGTTCCGGCTAAAGCCGGTATAGTACCTGCTAAAGCAGGCTGAAGTCATTCACCCTCAATCCGGAAGGTGTCATCTGCATCTTCCTGCTGCGCAATGTATTGTTTGATAACCTCATCGGTTACATTGCCACTGCTACAACAGAAATAGCCGCGTGCCCACATATGGCGTCCCCAATACTGGCGACGCAACAATGGAAATTCGTTTATCATAGTATGGGATGTACGGCCTTTCAGTTGTTGCATCAGCTTGCTCACAGCAAGGTTTGGCGGAATCGAAACGAAAAGATGGATATGGTCGGGAGCTATATGCCCTTTGAGTATTTCCACCTGCTGATTCTCACAGATGCCGCGTATCAGCGACCTGGCCCTCTGGGCAATGTCGCCTGACAAAATCTTTTTCCGATACTTGGTTATCCAGACCAAGTGCAGATGAATCGAAAAAACACTGTGGGATCCTTTGCGATAGTTGCTCATGCCCACAGCCTACAAAAGAAACGCTAAAGCCGCCACCTAAAGGTGGGGGTTTTACCCCTCCCTGAGTGGGACAATAAACCAAAACAAATAGCTACGAAACTAAACGTCACCCTCTCCCAGATATGCCTTGATGACACGCGGATCACTGCGAATCTCTGCGGGAGTGCCCGTGGCGATGCAGGAACCGTATTCCATGACATAAATGCGGTCCGAAAGTGACATGACCATCCCCATATCGTGTTCAATGAGAAGGATGGAAAGCTGGCGTTCGTCGCGGATGGAGAAAACAAGATCTTTCAACTCGTTGGTCTCTTGGGGATTCATGCCAGCCGCCGGTTCGTCAAGAAGCAGCATGTGCGGCTCTGTAGCCAGAGCGCGAGCTATTTCCAATCTGCGCTGTGCTCCGTAAGGCAGGTTATCAGCGGTCTCATTCCAAAAATCCTGCAACTTCACCAAATTGAGCAGGGCATAGCTCAGGTCTATGCTCTCCTGTTCTTCGGCACGCGTTCTGGAGTCTCTCAGGATAGCTCCACAAATGCCCGCCCGTGTCCGACAGTTTCGACCTATCATGACGTTTTCAAGGACCGTCATTTCGTTGAACAGGCGTATGTTTTGGAAAGTCCTCGCCATGCCCAAAGCCGTTATGAGATGCGGCTTTCG
>JAGAEE010000058.1 GCA_017613295.1 Desulfovibrio sp.
CGGCGACCGCTACATGGAGATCTGGAACCTGGTGTTCACGCAGTTCAACCGCGACGCCAGCGGCAAGATGAACCGTCTGCCCCGTCCCAACATCGACACCGGCATGGGCCTCGAACGCATGGCCGCCGTTGCCCAGGGCAAACGCTCCAACTTCGACTGCGACCTGTTCCAGGATATCATCCAGTACGCCGCAGGTCTGGCCGGGGTGACATACAGCTTCAGCGCCCCCGACACCAACGACGTGGACACGGCCCTGCGCGTCATTGCCGACCATGCCCGTGCGGCGGCCTTTCTCATTGCCGGGGGAGTGCTGCCTTCCAACGTGAGCCGCGGCTTCGTGCTGCGCCGCCTGATACGCCGTGCCCTGCGTTTTGCCACGCTCATGGGCGTTCAGGAACCCTTCCTCCACAAGGTGGCCCGCAAGGTTACGCAGGTCATGGGTTCGGCCTATCCCGAACTGACGGAACACGCGGAATTCATTGACAGGGCCGTGCGCGAAGAGGAGGAGCGCTTTTCGCTCACCCTGCAAAAAGGCCTGGACCTGCTCGAGGAAGAGCTGGCCTCTCTCAAGAACTCCGGCACGGCGTGCGTTCCCGGAGATTTCTGCTTCAAGCTGCACGACACCTATGGATTTCCCCTGGACATTGTGACCGACGTGGCCGAAAAACGCGGTTTTTCTGTCGACGCTGCGGGCTTCGAAAGCCACATGGCCGAACAGCGCCGCCGTGCCCGTGAATGCCAGAAAAAGGGTGGACTGCTGGGCCAAAGCGGAGAAGGCGACGAGACCTTCAGTGTCCTCACCGCAGAAGGCCTGCACAGCGTCTTTACGGGATATGAACGTCTGCGAGAGCAGAGCGACGTCACGGCCCTTCTGAACGCCTCCGGTGACATGGTCAATGATCTCGGCGAGGGCGAAAAAGGTTGGCTTGTCGTTTCTTCCACCCCCTTTTACGGAGAAAGCGGCGGTCAGGCCGGTGACGTGGGCACGATAAGCGGCCCCACCTGTGAAGCGAGCGTGCTGACAACGCGCAAACCCTCGCCTGACCTCATCGTACACGCCGTAGAAGTCACCAGGGGAGAGCTGCACAAGGGGGCCACCGTCACCCTGTGCGTGAACGACGACGCCAGGCGCGCCACGGCGCGCAACCACACGTGCACGCATTTGCTCCACGCGGCCCTGCGTCGCGTTCTGGGCACGCACGTCCACCAGTCCGGTTCACTCGTCAATGCCCAGCGCCTGCGCTTTGACTTCTCCCACATTGCGGCCATGACGCAGGAAGAGCTGGCCGCCGTGGAACGTGAGGTAAACCGCGCCATCCTCGCCGATCTGCAGGTGACCACCAAGGAAATGCCCGTGGACGAAGCCAGGGCCACCGGCGCCATGGCCCTTTTTGGCGAAAAATATGGCGATATTGTGCGTGTGGTCACGGTTTGTGGCGAAGACAGCGATAAAAACGAATCCGTGGAACTGTGCGGTGGCACACATCTTACCCGCACAGGCCAGGCAGGAACCTTCCTGATTGTTGGGGAAAGTGGCGTGGCCGCAGGAACAAGGCGCATCGAGGCCGTCACCGGATGGAACGCCTATGCCCTGGCCGTGGAGCAGCGTGGCACGCTGCAGGGCTTGGCGGCCACCCTCAAAACGCGACCTGCACAGCTGGCCGAACGCGTGGCCGCCCTGCAGGATGAGGCCAAAAAGCTGCGAAAGGCGTCGGAAAAGGCGGCCGCCTCACCTGTCACGGGTGCGGAATTGGCCTCACGCGCCGAAAGCGTCAACGGCGTGCGGCTTTTGACGGCGCCTCTGAAGGATATTCCCGTCAAGGCCCTGCGCGAACTCATGGACGATGTGCGCTCACGTCTTGACAGCCACGCCGTGGCCTGCCTGACCACCACAGAAGGAAACAAGGTCGTCCTGCTGCTCTATGTTTCCAAGGATCTGCACGAACGGCTCACGGCGCCGGCGCTCATCAGGGATGTGGCCGCCCGCTGTGGCGGTTCCGGTGGCGGCGGCCGTCCAGACCTGGCCCAGGCTGGCGGCACCAGGCCCGAGGGCGTTGAGGAGGCCTTTGCCCTGCTCAGGCAACGCGTGAAAGAATTTATTTAAGGATACGGCATGATAGGCATTTCCAAACTGTACTGTGGTCAGGTGGAGCCCTCGGACGCGCTGCGTTACGGCCGCGATTCGGGCAAGCTGCCCTCACAGTTGCTGCAATTTTCGCGGGACAAAAAACCCGTTATCGTCTGGAACATGACACAACGCTGCAACCTGCGCTGCGTGCACTGTTATGCCCACGCGGTGGAGGTGGAGGGCACAGACCCCATCAACACGGTCCAAGCCAAGGCCATGATTGACGATCTGGCTGCCTACGGGGCTCCGGTCATGCTGTTTTCCGGCGGAGAGCCCCTGGCACGCAAGGACCTGGTGGAGTTGGCCAGCCACGCCACTGGCAAGGGCATGCGCGCCGTCATATCCACCAACGGCACCCTCATCACGAAGGAAAAAGCCCGGGAACTCAAGGCCGTGGGCCTTTCCTACGTTGGCATATCGTTGGACGGGCTGGAAGAGGTGCACGACAGGTTTCGCGGTGTTCCAGGAGCCTTCAAAAAGGCTTTGGAAGGCATTGCCAACTGCCAGGCGGAAGGGCTTAAGGTGGGTCTGCGATTCACCATGAACAAAAGGAACGTGTCCGAAATCCCCGGCATTTTCAAACTGCTGAAGGATCTTAACGTGCCACGCGCCTGTTTTTACCATCTTGTCTATTCCGGACGCGGATCAGAGCTGGTGCGGGAAGATCTGAACCATACTGAGACCCGTCAGGTTCTGGACCTGATCATGGACGAAACACGATCCCTGTTTGACGCCGGCCATCCCAAGGAAATACTCACCGTGGACAACCACGCCGACGGTCCCTACGTATGGATGCGCCTTGCGCGTGAAGATCCCCGCCGTGCCGAGGAAGTTCTGGCCCTCCTGCAATACAACGAGGGCAACAATTCCGGCCGTGGTATCGGTTGCATTTCCTGGGACGGCAAGGTGCATGCCGACCAATTCTGGCGTGAACACGTTTTTGGCAACGTGCTGGACCGCCCCTTCTCCGGTATCTGGGACGACCCCACCATTGAGCTTCTGCACAAGCTCAAGGACAAAAAGCGCTATGTGGGCGGACGTTGTGCCAAATGCCGCTTTCTCAATATTTGCGGCGGCAATTTCAGGGCACGTGCCGAAGCCGTCTACGGCGACGTGTGGGCCCAGGACCCGGCCTGCTATCTTACGGACGAGGAAATCAGCTAAATCCGCTGTTACCGCAAAAATTCCAATAAGCGAGGCAGACATGCTAGGCTTTCATCGTGGCCGCCGACTGCGTTCCAACCCGCAACAGCGCAGCATGGTGCGCGAAACAGCGCCGCTGCTGCGCGAGGATCTGATCATGCCCTTCTTCGTGGTGGCGGGCAATCCTGCCCTTCGCAGGGAGATTGCCTCCATGCCCGGGCAATACCAGCTGGGCCTGGACGCGCTCACCGAGCAGGTGGCCGCCGCCGTGGATCAGGGGCTCGTGTCGTGCATACTTTTCGGCATTCCCGACGTCAAGGACGAACAGGCCTCCGGCGCCTGGTCCGAAGACGGCATCGTGCAGAAGGCCGTGCGTCGCCTGAAAAGGCGCTGGCCCGAACTGCAAATCATCACCGACGTCTGCCTGTGCGAATACATGAGCCACGGACACTGCGGCATCCTTACCCCTGAGGGACGCATCCTCAATGACGAAACTCTCCCCCTGCTGGCAAAAACCGCCGTCAGCCATGCCCAGGCCGGTGCGGACATGGTGGCCCCCTCTGACATGATGGACGGCCGAGTGGCGGCCATACGCACGGCTCTGGATGAGGCCGGTCTCACCCAGACGCCCGTCATGTCTTACGCGGTGAAATACGCGTCGGCCTTTTACGGCCCGTTTCGAGATGCGGCCCAGAATACGCCAGCCTGCGGCGACCGAAAGAGTTACCAGATGGATCCCGGCAATGCCAGGGAGGCCCTTCTGGAGGCCAGGGCAGACCTTGAGGAGGGCGCGGACCTTCTCATTGTGAAACCTGGCGGTCCCTACAGTGACATTTTGCGCACTGTCAGAAATCACGTGTCCGTACCCCTCTGTGCCTATCAGGTCAGCGGGGAATACGCCATGATTCGGGCGGCCGGCATCAACGGATGGATCGACGAAAAGGCCGTCATGCTGGAAAGCCTGCTGGGCCTCAAGCGTGCCGGCGCCGACATGATCATAACCTATTTTACGCAAACCCTCCTGCGTGACGGGCTGGTACGATGAACCAGGCCAGGCCCGACACCGCCATGCCAGCAGGCAAACAGGGGATTCACGCTCCCCTTGCCACCCTTGACGACGGCACCCCTGCCTGCCGCCTTATTGCCTGGGAGGTGACACGCTCCTGCAATCTGGCCTGCCGCCATTGCCGCGCCGAGGCGCATCTCAAACCCTACCCTGGGGAGCTGTCCACCAAGGAGGCGCTCTCCCTCATCGACACCTTCCCGCAGGTGGGCAAACCCATCATCATCTTTACCGGCGGTGACCCCATGATGCGGCCTGACGTGTACGATCTGGTTTCGTACGCGCACGGCAAGGGCTTTGTCTGCGCCTTTGCCCCCAACGGCACACTCATAACACCACAGACAGCCGCCATGATCCGTGATGCCGGGGTGAGCCGCTGCTCCATTTCCATCGACGGTCCGGATGCCCAAAGCCACGACAGCTTCAGAGGCGTGCCCGGAGCCTTTGACGCATCACTGCGAGGCATGGCGTGCCTGAAAGAGGCCGGAGTGCCCTTCCAGATCAACACCACTGTCACTCGCAATAACCTGAACACTTTTACGCAAATATTCCAACTGTGCGAAACAGTGGGCGCTTCGGCCTGGCACATCTTCCTTCTGGTGCCCATGGGCCGGGCGGCCGGCCTGGCCGACCAGGTCATCACGGCTGCGGAATACGAAAAAGTGCTGCACTGGTTCTATTCCTTTCGCAAAAACACGCACATGCACCTCAAGGCCACCTGCGCTCCCCACTACTACCGAATCATGCGGCAACGCGCGCGAGAGGAAGGGCTTAAGGTCACTCCCGAATTCTTCGGCATGGACGCCCTGACACGAGGCTGTCTTGGTGGCACCGGTTTCTGTTTCATCAGCCATGTGGGGCAGGTGCAGCCCTGCGGCTACCTTGAATTGAACTGCGGCAACGTGCGAGAAACGCCATTTCCGCAAATATGGCGTTTAAGCCCCTATTTTTTGCAGTTTCGCGATCAGTCGTGCTACAAGGGGAAGTGTGGCGTGTGCGAATACCATAAGGTGTGCGGCGGCTGTCGGGCACGCGCCTACAGCATGCACGGCGATCCCCTGGCCGAAGAGCCGCTGTGCTCCTACGTGCCCGCAAAACTTCATCAGAAATCCGGGGAAAGGTAATGTCGGCAGACCAAGACCACAGGACAACGCCACACGCAGCCCTGGACAGCGTGGACAGAAAGCTGCTTGACTTGATACAGACAGACTTTCCCCTGGCACCGCGGCCGTACGCCCTTCTGGGAGAACGCCTGGGCATAGCCGAAGAGGAAGCCCTGGAACGGGTGCGCTCACTCAGACAGCGCCATGTCATACGCCGTCTGGGGGCCAATTTCCAATCTTCAAAGCTGGGTTTTGTCTCCACCCTGTGCGCCGCCAAAGTGCCACCGGACAAGCTGGACATGTTTGTGGAAAAGGTCAATGCCTGTCCCGGGGTCACGCACAACTACCTGCGGGAGCACGCGTACAACGTCTGGTTCACGCTGATCAGTCCCTCACGTGAAGACGAACACCGAACCCTGGAGGACATCGCCACTCATACGGGTGTGCCCATCCTCAACCTTCCCGCCACGCGACTTTTCAAAATACGTGTGGATTTTCGCATGGACGCTGACGGGCTAACCTCCTGACCATCAGCTTTCTCACAACCAGCCGTAAACTTTTGCCATTCTTTTCCGAAACAGCTCATGTAGGGCCAAAAGCTCTTGTTTCCCTTTGCTTGTCGGCGGGTTCTGACATGAAAAGCGTATTCCTTCATCCCGTGATCCTCTTGCGCAACATCACCATCACTCTGGTGTGCTGCCTTGGACTGTCGGCCTGTGGTCTCTTTCAGACGTCCACGACTCACAACCCCACTCCCGTGGGAGGTCAAAAAGTCGTAAACACCGCCTACAGCCAGATGGGCAAGCATTATCGGCCGGGCGGCGCTTCGCCGCAGAAGGGTTTTGACTGCTCCGGCCTGGTATGGTGGGCTTACACCGTAAATGGCTACAAAATCCCCAGAATCACCTCTGACCAGGCTCGTACGGGAGTGCCTGTACCCAAAAACCTTATGCGAACCGGTGATATAGTGGTGTTTCGCACGGGTGAAGGTCCACAGTCCCTCCACACTGGTCTCTATGCCGGTGGCAATTCCTTCATTCACAGCCCGCGCTCCGGCGGCAAGGTTCGGATGGAAAGCATGGACATCCCTTACTGGCGCAAAAACCTTGTTGCCGTGCGTCGCGTTGTGCGTTAACTGTCTTGCACAATAGCGCCATCACACAATTTCCGTCCCTGAAAGCAAAAAAGCGTTCTGTTGCCTTACCGTGGCTTGCTATTCCGCAGCTTTGGGTATAAAAATTTGCTGTCGTGCGGTTTGCGAAAACTCGTGGAGGTTGAGGCATGCCACGCACATCGACAGCCATCGAAGGACTGCTCAGCATTGCTGACATATCGCGGCATTTTTCCCTGCCGGAATCCACAACGCGATACTATTGCAAACGCTTTTCCGCCTTTGTGCCCAGTGTCGGTGAGGGACGCCGCCGACGCTATCGCCCCGAAACCCTCGAAGTCATAGCCACCATTCTGGAACAAATGCAAAAATCGCGCACCGCCGCCGCTGTGGAAGACGCGCTACACGCACGTTTTCCGCAAAATGCCCCAGCTATTGCTCATCAGTCAGGGGCCCCCGTGGTCACGGAAATCGGTGGCAACGTTTTGCCGGCAGCCGCTCTGCAACTCATGGAACGCCAAACTGTGGCTCTGGAAGGGATTGCGCAGCTGCTTCACGTGATCGTACAACAAAAAAACGCTCCGTCACTCCAGGCAGACCAAATCGACGGCTTGCGCCAGGATGTGGAAACACTGCGTCTTCTTTTGGAATCGTCAGAAAAAACGCAACAGGCAGATCTGGATCAGCTCCGTTCATGGATGGCCAAGGTCATACAGAAAAAAACGCTTCCCGAAACCTTGTCCACACCGTCCTAATTTTCCTTTTTCCTGATGTTTCAATCCACAGTCGGCCCCATATCCGCCGACTGACTCCGTAACCGCCGGAGAGGAGCCGTGCAGATTGCCCCTGTCTGAAGGGATTTTCCTAAAGAGTGCCTTCGCCTTCGCCGTCCGTCAATCGCCTCTTACCCCTTAGGGGAGGTTTCAGACCAGAAGGGAATTTTTGATAAAGCCAGAGCGATACGCCTCATTTTGCATGGCGCAATGCCGTATCCACAGCGCCCTTGAACAGGTCTAGTGGCAAGGCACCACGAATGACTAGCCTGTTAACGAGAAAATAGGGTGTTCCCTCAATCCCGAGCTTTTGTGCGTCCTGCAAGTCTTCAGCAACCACTTCCGCAATCTTTTTGCTATGCGCGTCGCGCTGCAGTTTTTTCATGTCCAGGCCAAGGCCTTCGGCAGTCTTTTTCAGATAGGCCTCGCCTTCAGCCACAAGCTTGTCACTGTTGGCAAAAAGAATTTTATACAGTTTCCAGGCAAGTTTTTCGTTTTGCTGCGCCGCCGCCAGAAAATACGAAGTGGCCACCGCTCCCGGCCCTTTTTCGTCCAGTGGCAGACCTTTGAAAACGAGACAGACTTTCTTGCCGTATTCCTGAAGTATGGCGTCAACGGTATGCGAGGCCTGCTGGCAATAATGGCACGTAAAATCCGTAAAGGCTATGATGTGCACCTTGGCGTCAGGGGCCCCCAAAACAGGACGCCCCTGAAGTTTGACCGTCTTTTCCTTTTTCAGATCTTCTGCCCATTGGGCCTCAAGATTGTGCTTGCGTCGAAGATTGGAGCCCTGCTGGGCAATTTCGAGCACAGATTCACTGTTGTTGCGAAGAACGTCCAAAATAAGGTCGGGATGATGGCGTAAGACCTCTTCCAGAACCTGTGGGAGATTTTCCCTGGAAAGGGGTTCTGAAAAAGCCAAACCCTGAGGCCAGGCCAGGGCAAAAACCAGTATTGTGGCAATGCCGGCAAAAATTTTTGTCAATCTATAAATGTGGCGCATGTTCTCTCCGACACATCAAAGAATTTATTGTTGCGTTTCAAGCCGAAATTCTGTGAAGGCGTCTTCTATTTTGAACATCAATTCTTCTAAATCCACTGGCTTCATAAGGTAACCAAAGGCTCCGTCACTCATGGCCTGCACGGCAAGCTGCATGTCCGCATGGCCTGAAAGCAATATCACCTGCGTGTTTGCCGACGTGCTGTGAATGGCATGCAGGGCTTCTATGCCGTCCATCACAGGCATTTTGACGTCCATGACCACAACACGGTACGGAAATTTATGCATGGCTTCCACGGCCTCTTGACCGTTGCTTGCCGTATGGCAAACGTAACCACGGCGCATGAGCCTTTTGGACATGATGCGGGTCACTTCATTTTCATCATCAACCAGAAGCAGTGTTTTTTCTGTCATGTGATCTCCAGCACAGCAACGCCCGGTTATCGCAATGTCGCCAAAAACCTGCATGGATAAAGCGCACCACCAGCCTAGGTTTCTTGCGCAGGATAATGGGTATTTGCCTTTTCAGCAAGAGCCATGAGCAAATGGCAAAGTTTTGCGGCCGTAAAATCCGCATGGTGCAAACCCGGAATGGGTGCCAGCTCCACAACGTCCATGCCCACAACGCGACGACCTTCAAGGCATTTTTCCAGAATAAAATGTGTTTCGCGCCAGTTCAGGCCACCGGGTGAAGGAGTTCCAGTGGCTGGCATCAGGGAGGAGTCCAGGGCGTCCACATCAAAGGTGACATACACATTGCGGGGAAAATCTTCGGGCAAGGGACGTTCCGGCAAGCCCACGCGAGCCAGAAACAGGGCATCGTAATGCAAAACTTCATGGCGTTCACGCGTTTGGGCTTCTTCCGGGCTGAAATCACGCACGGCAAACTGGGCAAGGCGCAAACCAAGGTCGGTAACGGCTCGATACATAACACAGGCATTCGAAAGGTCATTATTCTGATCTCGCGACCG
>JAGAEE010000059.1 GCA_017613295.1 Desulfovibrio sp.
CTCCATGCGCATCATGGCCGCCAGCATTTCCCTGCCGTCGTCAGTAATCTGCGTCTGCGTGACCACACTGCTGCGTGCCAGACGTTCCGAAGGCAGGGGGTATTTGCTCAGGATGGGGCCATTGAATTGGGAATTGGTCTGCAACACCCCCTGATCACTGACAATGAAGGCATCGCTGCTGGGACCGGAATACACGCGGCGCAGAAGAGCGTCAATGGCCTCCATATCAATGGTGGCCCGAAGGATGAAACTGTGCTTCCCTTCATGGCGAAGCACCGCGATGATGAAATGAGGCACGTGCCGGTAGCCCATAAACACGTCGCTCACATAAACTCCCTTACGCAAGACTTCCGTGAACCAGGGGGTGTCGGCATAGTTGGCGTTGTGCAAGTCATAGGGACCGACGTACGAAACATGCCTGCCGTTCATGTCAATGATGCCCAAGTCGACAAACGACCGGCTGTTGTTCTGCATCACGCTGAAAATTTCGCTCAGCCGGGCTGTGTTGCCGAGTTCGGCATAGGTGTGGGTAAAGGCCAAATTCTTGATCTGGGCGACGCGTTCAACCATGAAGGTGTCCAATGCACGGTGTTTGCTGCTTGTCACGGCCTCCAGGCCGGCACTGATTTTCTCATCATACATGGCGGTAAGCCTGTCCATGCAAAAAAAACCCAGGGCTGCCAACGGCGTCAGCGCCATAAGCAGAAGCATTATGAGCATGCGCCGGTGGATGGCCCTGTAGCCCCGGTGTGGCATTGGTGATGACATCATTGACCTCCTGAACGTCCGTCTCTTTCCTTATCGGCGGACATGGCACTAGGCAAGGGGCTGCCGTGGTAGAGAGCCCTGCAATGGCGCAGCATTTCTTCACGGCGCAAGGCAACCTGGGCGGAGTCCTGCATGATCATGTCAAGCTGCCGAGTGTGGATTGTCATGTATCCGGCCACGGCAAGCAAATGTTCCCCCTCTTCCGCCTCCAGCCCCTTGAGTGTGGCGTTCACAGCGTCGTTGCGCACCCGTGGGGCGAAACCGAATTCCCAAAGGATGTCCGCCACAAAACGCACGCGCAAGATACGCCGTTCGATGTCGGCAGCCCCGCCGCGCAGCTGAAAATTCAAATAGTTTTCGCCGGTGCGTTCCGAAAAGCGGGCCTCCACCGAGACAAAGTGAAAACCGAAGCGGGAATGTAGGCTGCAATAGTCACGAGAAACGAGGAAATAGTTTTTTTCCGTAAAAAAGGCGGTCTGGGCTGCCGGATCCAGATTCGGATTGGCCGTCGCCTCGAAAAGCACGGACAAAAAGCCCTTGCCGTCCACCGGAGGCGGCCCCTGCCAGGGATGGGCATTCATGCCGCGCCATATGGCCAGCATAGGACGGCATGTGATGTCCTCCACATCTATGACCGGTCCGGCCGGCGTTCTGGCGAAACCGTCGCCCAGGTTGACCACCCAGAACTGTTTGGGCACGCGATCCCTCAGTTGCTTAACCCGCCGGGGAGCGTGTTTTTTCTCCGAACCCAGGGTAAACATGGCGCTGACGGCACGCTCGTGACAGTAACGCACGATGTCATGATAGGTGGCACAGTTGGCGGCCTTGAAGTCCACGCTGTCCACGTCCAGTGTCAGGGGCAGGATGTGGCGGGAGGCGTTCTGCAAAATGCGGTGCACGGGGCTGCCAGGCATGTAGTCCTTGCCAGAGGGTGTCTTGTCGAGCAGGGCATCCCGTCGGTCCTTGAAAAGGGCACGCACGTCAGCGCACAAGGTCACGGTGGCCCCATTCTCCACCGCTGTCGTTGCCCCGGGCATGCCAAACACGGCAGCCTTGCCGAACTCGCGCGCCAGAGAAGCCAGACGTGAGCCCTGAATGCCGCGTTCAACAACAATACCCGCCGCACGGTCAATGAGCGATCCCCAGACGTACGAATCGTCTGGCACAACAAGGATGCCTCCCGTCGGGAAATGCCGCGCGTCTTCCCAACGGAGGGCCACGCAGGCCTTGCCGCTCATCCGCCCGGGATACACGGATGTCCCCCCCTCCAGCAGAAGCTGGTCCCTGTCGTCGGCCGTGGGTTGCGGCAGGGGTGAAGACCGGGCATGGCAGTCCAGGGACATCATGGGTCTTGTCATGAGCACACGCACCCGGCCTTCAGGCGTCTGCACCCACGTGATCGTCTGGGGGCTGCCGGCCGCACGCTCCACGGTACGCGCCAGCTCGGCAGCCCGCCGTGCCGTTGTCTCATCCAGCACCGGACGTTGCGGGTCTGTGGAATGGCTCAGGGTGATCGTTTGCGGCTCCTCGTGAGCGACGCCCACCCAGGTCACCGGCATGGTGGCGTACTCCACATGCTGTGGCAGACCGTCGCAGGCATAGACATAACTGTCCAGACTGTCGGGCTGCAAGGGCGCACGGGACTGAACGATACCGCCATGGCAACCGTCCTCCACGGCCATACAGGTAATGCAGACACCCGTGCCGTTTTCAGTGAGACCGCGCGCACGGCGATACACCAGAGACTGGGCACGCTGCTTGCGGGCCAACGTGCCGAGGACGGCCCTGATCACTTCCTCGTCCGGGGCAAAGAGCGATACGGGCGGTTCCCACACCATGACGCCGCAGTCCTCTCCAGCCTCCGGCGGCCAGACACGGCCACGGAACAAAAGCTGCATGGACTTCCCGGCATACTGGTCGCGCAGCCGTCCCACGGCTTCCAGAATGGCCATGCGCAGATCGTTCGGCAGGGGGCTGTGTTCCACAAGATCTGCCAGCTGCCGTGAAAGCCGGAAAAGCGACCTTGGCTCAAGCCCCCCTGCTGCCTGGACACGGCGGTTAATCTCGCTCTGTAAGCCGTTATGATGAAAATAATGCTGGCATCCGGCGGCGGTGATCACAAAACCCTGCGGAACGGCATCCTTCAGCTGCTCCCGCAAGCTCTCCAAACGGGCCGTGCCGGGGTCGATAAGGGCCATGGTCCCGTTGCATACGTCCCTGAAGGCCTGATCCTTCTGTCCCAATGGGACCACAAGCGGCCCACGAAA
>JAGAEE010000060.1 GCA_017613295.1 Desulfovibrio sp.
CCCATGGTACTGGATGGTTACACTGCAAATGCAACTGACGTGGACTCGATATACGGCAGTGTTGGCAGCGCGGGTGTAACCTTCCTGAATACGGCCAATGCGGCATACACGCATAACATCACTTTCAGTGCCAGCACCACAGGTACGGACAACGACGTGGAAGCTCTTTACCGGGATTTGGGAACCAGTGCGAACACATGGATCAATACCCAGCACGGACTCAATGGAGGCGACGAGGCCATGCTGGCCGCCTGCCAAAGATGTGTTGTTATCCATGAAGAGGAAATGGGGCCGAAGCTGAAGCCCGGCGGCACCATTTCCACCCAGGAGGCGGCTCAGCAGGCCATCGTAGCCATCAACGACGCCATCGTCTCCAAGGACAAGATACGTGCCCATCTTGGTGCCCTACAAAACCGCTTGGAAAACACCATCACCAACCTGAACACGCAGGCCGAGAACCTGCAGGCGGCCGAATCCCGCATCTCCGATGTGGACGTGGCTACTGAAATGACGGAGTTCACACGGCAGCAAATCCTGGCGCAATCGGCCGTGGCCATGCTGGCGCAGGCCAACTCGCTGCCGCAGATGGCCATGCAACTCATCGGCGGCTAGACGGCATAACCTTCAGTATTGAGCATAACAGAGCAGTTCATTGAACATACCAGGGGGGAGAATATCATGATCAACATTATCCAGAATGCGCCCATATCTTTGGACCACTTACAGGGCACATTGACCCAGCCACAAAGCCAGGTTCAGCACAGGCCCGGTCCGCAGGTGGTTCCGCAGGACGACAATGTCAGCGTAAGGAACCCGCAGCTGATGACCGACGAGGAAGCCATGGAGGCCATGTCCCAGGTGCAGGACAGCCTGCAGCAGAGCACGGGCGAGGCCCTTTCCGTTCACGGCGGCCTGGACTACAGCCGCGTCATGGCTTTGCTGGCGGATGTGTAGAAAACCAAGTCCACACCCCACGGGGAGGGGTGCCTAAAATAGCAAGGGTGGAGCCTACAGCTCCACTCTTTTAATTATGGCTCTGGAGAAATAGCGTTATTTAAAAGTCCAGGCCGTCATCGTTTTCTTTTAAGCCACCGCGTCGAGACAGAGTCCGCATTCTTTCCAGAAGATTTCCTTCGTAGTCGTTTTCGGGCGACAACACCCCTTGAAGTTCCTTAAAACGGCCCAGACAATATACTGCTGTGCAAAACATCCCCATTGAAATGCCGGGATCGCCGTTCTCCAGCCTTGCCAGAGTTCTTCTGGTCGTGAACATGGCTTCGGCAAGATTCTCCTGCGTCATGTTTCTGCGAAGACGCGCCAGCTTGATGTCATGTCCTATCCCAGTGAGAAATTCACTTACTTCTGAAGGAAGGCCGGCAAGAGTCCTGTTTTTCTTCATCAAAATTCCCTTGAAATGTGTTCTGAAATTTTGCGGCATCTTCTGAGGAAACGCCAGCTTCCGAAAATATTTTTTCCCATTCGTTTCTAACTGTCCCTTGCGTCCTGACAAAAACGGCTTTTCCTTCTTCCCTTGTCAGGCCGAAGCGGCCTACCTGGGACAGCAGGTTATGCAAAGTTCCTTCTTTTCCTCTTTCGCCCAAAGCCATTGCCAGGAACGGTATGCTGGACACGCCCTTGATGCTTGCTGTCGGCGTGATGTCAAAAGCCGGCGAGAGCTCCATGACGTTGCGATGAATGAGAAAACCATGATTACGAGGATGATCATCGGTATTGCGACAGATTATGTTGAACGCGATTCGGAGGAAAAGTTCTTGAAGTTGGTTCCCCATGTTCAGCTTGCGCATCTTGTCTGCCAGACTCAAATAACTGAAGCTTTTGTAATCTGTTTCTGCGATGTTAAGCATGGTCAGTGCAGACAGATAGCCTGTTCTGCCATTGTTGCGATCAAAACGTCGTATAAGCAAAATGTCTCGGCCACAAACTTTCAAGATTTTTGTTTCCGGCACATGAATACCAGACAAGGCAGCTATTCGCATAGTGGCGTGTTCTATTCTGGTATTATTCCATTTGTCGCCTTTGGCCGGGAACTTTGCCAGCCACAAACCATCATCCGCTCTGACAACGCTTTTCGGCCTCGCACCGCCAAGAGAACTGCCTTGGCGTAGCAAGGGCAGATATTTTCGAAGTTGAGGCGTCAGCTTTTCTTCATTTTCGACAGCCTCCGCTGCCTCAATAAGTTTCGGTAAATCCGTTACAGATGGAGGTTCTGCTGTTGATGAGGGAACATTCGGTGCTATTCTGAAATCAAGATTGCCTACACGTTCAGCGTTTGGCTGCAATAGATAATCGATTTCGTTAAAATCGCTTCTACCGACGGATTTCTCAATCACGAGCCTGCCCCATCCGTCTGGCGCAGCATCGCGTATGCTGCCCAAAATATCGGGAGACAGTATGTAAGGTTTTGCATCCAACGGCAAAAGTAGCGGATCGACAGGCATGGCGCATTGATTTTTAAGAAACCCACGCCCATACTGAAACTTGTAGGCATTTTCATGCCCATCAAAAATGAGTCGGCCTGCCGGCGTGGCAGTCTGTTCACCAGGCAAGTAAATGAAAACGTAACAGATTTGAGACATATATATCCCATAATTTTCAATTATGATTTATATATGTCTCAAAATAACATATTTGTCAAGGATAATCCCAAATACTTCAATCGGCATCAACACTTTGGTTAAACCGAGCCTTAATTTATAGCGGGAGTCGCCGCCTTTTCATTATTGTCCGAGCGCCACTCTGCCTGTATGGACTCGCTGTCCGGCAAAGCCTGACCGTGAGCCGGATGTTCCCGCATGACATGGGGTGCGGCTGTGGTGCCGTGTGATGGCTTACACCAGGACAGACTGTGGCTGGCGCAGAGCGCGGGAGGCGTCATTACCCGACATACGACCGGCAACGACTCCGGCATTTTGACGTGCTCCATATATTCGGAGAGTGTGACGAAGCGTCGACAGCCGCTGGCTCGCAACTGCGTGACAATGCGTGGGAAATCATTGACCGTGCGCTCATGGATGTCGTGAAAAAGAAAGACGCCATGCCTGTGCTCGGCAAGTTGGCAGGGAGCGATGTTCGCATAGTTTTGGGGCAGACGCTTCCAGTCCCTGGTATCGTGCGACCAGAGAGCGATTTCCATGCCGTGAGCCTTGGCCACTTCCTCAACATAGGGGGTGTAGCTTCCATAGGGGGGACGAAAGAACGTGGGCTTGACGCCAAGGCTTTTCAGTACGGCTTCGGTGAGGGCGATCTCACTTCTGATTTTTCGTGCGGAGGCACGGCCAAGATTGGGATGAGACCAGCTATGGCTTTCCACTTCGTGCCCCTCGGCAACCTGGCGTCGGATCACGTCGGGGAAACGTGCGGCATTTTCCCCTAGTACGAAAAATGTGGCCTTGACGTCTTCATGGGCCATCATGTCAAGAAGCTGCGGGGTGAATCTGGATGGCCCGTCGTCAAACGTCAGGGCACAGATGCCAGGTTCGTCCATTTCGCGTAAAAAATCGTTGGCGGAAAACGCCAGGCAGCCTGTGGCCGTGAACATAATGAGGTGAAAAACCGTTACGAGAATTTTCATACCTGTCTCTAAAACGCTTTTTTTTATGCCAGTGCCACAAGTGACGGGAATCATTCCGCCAGGATCAGGGGCGTGCAAACTCCAGGTTTACTGTCCAGCCCAGGTTTCGCAGTCATGCCGGACCATGGGACGCAGGGAAAAGTGACGTAGCACATGGCGCACAGGTTGCCAAGGGCAATCTTAAGGAAGATGCGGGTTCCCCGGGTATTCCCTGTTCAGAAGGGCAAAGACATCTGGCATGTTGAGAGACTGCTCCACCAAGTCGGCAAGACGGTCGAGTTCCGGTCCCAGGTTGTAGGGAACGCCGCTGATATCCGGCAGCCTTGCCTCACGTCTGGCGCAGCTCAGCAGGGCGTGTCGAAAAGGGTCCGCATCAAAAAGGCCGTGCAAATACGTTCCCCATATACGGGGCCGTCCCAGTTTGTCGCAGATACCCCAGCCAAGGGAGCGGCCGCAGGTATCTTGCAAAAGGGGACGGAGTGGCATTTGGGGGAATGCCACGCTGCAAGTATCTGTGGGAAACGTGGAGCCGTGGTGGATTTCATAGCCGAAAACGTGCAAAGGCGTTGGCGTGGCCGTCAGTGCCGTGTCGGCCACGCCTTCCGTGCGGCACAGGCGCTTGGCGGCTTTCAGGTCTGTATGGAGTGGCAGCAGTCCCAAGGCGGGTTCATTACCCCCCGCTTCAAGATGCAGGGGATCGTCAATATGGCAGCCAAGCATTTGCAGGCCGCCACATATGCCCACAAGCATGCCATATGGTTTTTCCAGGCACTCTTTGGCAAAGTTTACAAGAGATTCCGCAATGCCCGTGCGGCGAAGCCAGCGCAGGTCTTCGACCGTATTGCGGCTGCCAGGCACGATGACAATATCGGGGGTGCCCCACTGTGTGACACGACGTATCACACGAACGCGCACTCCGGGTTCGGCACGCAGGGCGTCAAGATCGGTCGCGTTGCTGATGTGTGGCAAATCGGGCACGACGATGTCCAGACTTATGGCGTCGCCCTCCATCCTGCCCTGCCTCAGGCCTGGGGTGAGACCCGCCTTGAAATTTACGGAATCCTCTTCAGGCAGGCAAAGATCCTCCAGCATGGGAATCACGCCAAGAAAGGGTTTGCCAGTGCGGCGGGTAACAAATTCCAGGGCCGTTTGGAGCAGGGAGGCTTCTCCACGGAATTTGTTGAGGAGGAATCCGGCCACCCTGGCCCGGTCGGCACGCGTCAGAAGGGACATGGTTCCCACCAGTGCGGCGAAGGCTCCGCCCCTGTCAATGTCAGCCACCAGAAGCACTTTTGCTCTGGCATATCGAGCCATGCGCATATTGACTATGTCATACTGGCGCAAATTTATTTCCGCCGGACTGCCGGCACCTTCCAGTATGATGGCGTCCATTCCCATAGACAGGCTGCGGTAGGCACGACGAACGATCTTCCAGGCTTCTGGTTTGTATCGCAGATATTCGTCAATGTGCATCTGGCCAACGGGTTCGCCAAGCACGATGACCTGTGATCCCGTATGAGAAGCGGGTTTGAGCAGCACGGGATTCATGCGCACGTCCGCCTCAAGTCCACAGGCGGCGGCCTGCAATGCCTGTGCACGCCCCATTTCTCCGCCATCTGGCGTGACAAAGGAGTTGAGTGCCATGTTTTGCGCCTTGAAAGGGGCGACTCTCAGGCCGTATCGTGTCAATA
>JAGAEE010000061.1 GCA_017613295.1 Desulfovibrio sp.
CTGGATCGTCCTCAAGCAATTTTCTGAGTACAAGATCGGCATCGGCTACCATTGTGCGAAATTTTAAAATTCGCACTTCCCGTACATGACGTCCAAGGAGTCGTTTACGATAGAACACAGTTCCCAGGCTGTCCAGGCGTATGGCGAGCGCCAAGAGCAAACCCAGCGGCAGCAGGATCACTGAGCCTGCGGCGCAAAGGACAATATCCATAGCGCGCTTGAAACGCAGACGCCGTTTGTCATGGAGATTTTGACGCACAAGCAGCCCCACGGTATTGCCGAGATCACGGGGAGTCAACCAGTGCGTACGACAGCTGGAGCTGAAAAATGGCACAAGCAGAACGTTGTCAAAATACCGGCTGGCCTCGGTTATATGGCCTGCGTCAAAGCCCTGGTCTGCCTTTTGCAGCAACAAGGCCACGGCTGAAGGCCAACGCCTCCCCGCCTCGGCAAGGCAGGCACGTGCGCCATCGGCGTCCGGCGGCAAGGCAATGATATCTACAGGGTTCAAACCGCGTTCCGGGGTACGTTTGAGGTAGTGCCACAATTCACGACCGGCATTGCTGCGGTCGAAGATGACCAGCTGTTTACCCCACCACCAATGACGGACAAAAAGCCGACGGCAGAGGGTGCGCATGCAGGGAAGCGTCACGAGCGTGGCCGCCCAGCTGCCAGCCACCACAATGCGGGAATAGATATCACCCGTCTGCGATAAAAAAAACATGGCCAGAATGATACCGTACAACAGACTGACCATCTGGAACTGAGCCTTAAGTTCTCTATGGGGAGGAAGGCTCACTGTCTGGTATAGGCCCAGCCCCATGGCCAATACGGGACCCAGCAAGAGCAAAGGTACGGCCCGATGATAAACCGCCGGATCCACGCCGCCAAAGGCCGCACGAGCCAAAAAAATCAAAATTGCCGTTCCCACAAGAGCCAGCAGGTCAAAAAGACAGAGCAGAGCTTTGTGAGGAGGAATGCCACAGAAAAAGAGGGCCTTCACCCAAAATGGCGTGTGTTTCATGGACGGCGAAGTGCCGCATGAGTCGGCACCATGTTTGTATACAGTTTGTATCGCTTCTGATGGGAATCTCTCGGATGACCCTCCACCCCACCAGTCCCTTACCTACGACACAGAGAATATCATAGTATGCGTATTCGCCGCAAAGCACAAGCCGCAACTGCAAGCGCTCGAAATGACGATGGAATGATCGAAGCCTGGCAGTTGTTCTCCCTGAAGTTCGTGCGCATCCCTTGACTTCACTCTTCGCGTAAAATATTTTTAAACTCTTTCAGTCTGAGGATAGGGGGCACATGACCGTTTCCCCCATCGCAGCTAGGGACTTTTACGACAAAGGAATTCCTGATGAAAAAATTATTTTTGAGCCTGGCATTCTGCTGTGTCTTTGCCTTATGGTGCCCTGCAACAAATGCGGCCGAGTCCGACTTCAACGGCGATATTGGCAATGTGGTTGACCAACTTACGGGCACGTTGTGGCAACAGTCTACCCAAACGGAGAAACTTTCCTTCCTGCTGGGAGTGGAGACCGCCATCACAGTGGAACATTTTGTCAATGACATAGCGCAGGAACGTGCCCAAAAAACTGGCAAGAAGCGCGTTTCCACACTGTCCCCCTTCGAAAGGGGCTGGATGACGGTGTTCAAAAACACCCCGCGTTCGACTATCGCCCGGAAGGTAGACGAGTGGTATGCCGCTCATCCTGAAGGCTTGGAGCGGCCTGTCATGGGCGTTATCTGGTATGAAATCATTGCACCTCAATGGTCTGGGAATTCATAGAGCGCACAAGGAATGCTCTCGATTTCGTCGTCTATCAAACCACAAGGGATTGTTTGATGAAAAAGATCGTGATTGTCGGATTGTTGGCCGCTCTTTGTTTGGGAGGGCCCATGGCTTGCACGAACATGAGCAAAACACAACAGGGCGCCGCCAGTGGTGCGGTCTTGGGTGCCCTGGGAGGTGCGGGCATTGCCGCCATCGCTGGCGGTTACGCAGGCTGGGGAGCTCTTGCTGGCGCTGGTGTGGGGGCTTTGGCAGGCGGTATTGTGGGGCACACCAAGCAGCATTGAGCCATTTTCTCAAGCATGGGCTCTGGCAGGCCCTTCTTGCAAAGTCCTGGTCGCCATCAGGACCTCTCCTGATGTATGCAATTAATTGAAATATATGTAAAATTTTTCATTGACAGAAAAGTGTTAATATATTTATGGCTATAAAACATAGTATTAAGCTAAGAAACTATCACCACTTAGTCTCATCACTCTGTTATGGGCAAGGCCCGGACGCTCTTCTGCTGTGCAATGTTCATAAAAGCCAACGGACGATCCAAAGGCTGTCTCATGATGTCACGGTGGTGTTTCTTCAAAAAGGACATTTTTTGACGGACATCGACTGAGCTTGAAGGCATGTACAAAACGCCCTGGCCGTTGTGAATTTTCTCAAGGGACATCCCAAGGTGGAACGCGTCAACCATCCCAGTCTGCCAGGCAGCGTGGCACATGACTTGTACCAGCGCTACTTCCCCAGAGGCGCCAGCAGCATCTTCACCTTCGAGGTCAAGGGAGGGGCGGCAGAGGCGAGAGCCGTTATAGACAGACTGCACATATTCTCACTTCTGGCCAACGTTGCTGATGTCAAATCTCTTGCCATTCACCCGGCTTCCACCACTCACGCCCAGCTCAACGACGAGGAACTGTCGGCCAGCGGCATACATCCCAATACGGTACGCCTCTCCATAGGCATTGAACACATTGATGACATCCTCAATGACCTGGAACAGGCACTGGAAGGATAGATCGCTGGCTGTCGCCGTGCCCAGTTACTGGAGCAACGGCGACAGCCAGTCACATTTTGCGGCTCAACTCACACCGAAATTTTCGATGTTTCAATCCGCAGCCAACTCCATCCGCCGACTGACTCCGTCACTGGCGAAGAGGAACCGTGCGGTTTTGCCCATTCCTGAAGAGAGAGGTCTCAAACCACAAAGGAACTTTGGCAAAAATACACGTCAGAACACGGGAAACGGTATTCCGACGTTTTTGAGAAAGATGCCGGTCGGCCCTACTTCATGCGGTAGGTGATGCGGCCACGCGTGAGATCATAGGGCGAAAGCTCCACCTTAACGCGGTCGCCAGGTAAAATGCGGATATAAAATTTGCGCATCTTGCCGGAAATGTGGGCCAACACTTCGTGCCCATTTTCCAGCTCCACGCGGAACATGGCGTTTGGCAGGGCTTCCTGTACCACGCCGTCTACTTCAATGGATCCTTCCTTAGCCATGAACGCCCCCTCTCAGCAATAGCCGAACGGCAGACACATTCACAAAAAAGCGTGTGACTGTCAAGGTTGTCGTAGGATAACGTCTGCCAATAAGAAGTGACAAAAAACTCAGCGACGGCGTGACCGCTTGCGGGAGGAGGCGTTTTTCCCCGTATTTGCCACAACATCTGTGTGAGTACGGCACAGAAGCCAAAGACCGGCAAGCAGAAGAGGCACACACAGCACCTGGCCCATGGTCAGCCAGCCAAAGGCCAGATATCCCAATTGCGCATCCGGCACGCGCACAAATTCCACCGCAAATCGAAACACGGCATATCCAACGGCAAACATACCGGAAACCGCGCCTGGCTTGCGTTTTTTGGCAGAGAAAATCCAGACCAGAAAAAACAGTACCACGCCTTCCAGCAGGGCTTCGTAGAGTTGGGAGGGATGACGCGGAGCCGCCCCTGCACCGGGAAAGACCATGGCCCAGGGCAAAGAGCTGACCTTGCCCCACAGTTCGGCATTGATGAAATTGCCGAGTCGCCCGAAGAACAGACCTTGCGGAATGAGCGGCGCGATGAAGTCAGACACTTCAAGGAAAGACCTGCCGTGCGTGCGTGCGTAATACCAAAAGGCTCCCAGTACGCCCAGCAAACCGCCATGGAAAGACATGCCCCCGTTCCAGAGACGCACGATCTCCATGGGATCGGCAAGGTAAACGGGAAGGTCATAAAAAAGCACGTATCCCAGCCTGCCGCCAAGGATAATGCCAATCATCACGCAGGTCAGCAGGTCATCCACCTCCCCCGGCGTCCAGCCGGAGTCAGGGCGTGCGGCACGCCATCGCCCCAGTATCCAGCCAAGCAGGAAGCCGGCCATGTACATGAGTCCGTACCAGCGCAGTTGCAGAGATCCGATGGAAAGGGCCACTGGGTCTATATGGGGATATTGCATGGATCACTGTCCGCTATTTATGGGAATTTTTCCCCGCTTACGTGCGCTGCCAAGGGCACGCATGCCACCCGTGGAGTTGGCCTCATGACAGGGCTGTGTTGCTGCCAAAGGAGAAGCCATGCCCTACTGCCTGAAAGGGCTGCGTTCTTTTGGCACGGCCCGATATTGCGGGTCAGCGGGATTCACGCCTGCCTGCCCGTCAGGACGCGCCAGCGTCATACGGTTCCATTGCTGCACCCGCTCCATGACGTCGGGGCGATTTTGCCAATACAACATGCGCTGGGTATTGCTGGAACCATAAACGGGGTAGCGCAGTTGATCCTCCACGCTGACCCCTTGTGGCTGGTTGTCCGTGTCCGAAGAAGTCCCCGCTCCAATATCCCTGGGGCCGCACCCTGGGGCGAGGCAAAAAACTGCCAGCAGAAAAGGAATGAAGAGAGGTTTCCTGCACATGGATAATATCCGTATAAGGATGTTTCAGCCCCAAGCCACAATCCTCTGTCCCTTGCTGCTGTGAAGCTATGACAGAAGCTCTTCTCCCTTGGCGGCGGCCTCGTCGACAATCCATATCAGATCGCCGAATGTGGGACGCACAAATTGCGCCGGCAGGACAGGTTCAGACAGCAGATTGAGCGCCTGCGAAAGAACCGGATGCTTGTCTTTGCCACTCACGAGAAACATGCAGCAGCGGGCATTATTGATGACAGGCAGCGTGAGTGTGAGTCTGTCAGCCTCACGTTCGGGCACGTACTGGTCGATAACCAGTCGTTTGCGTTCGGCCAATGCTGGGGATTTTGAAAAGATGGAACCAGTGTGTCCGTCCTCGCCCATGCCAAGCAAAATGAAGTCGAAGCGGGGCAGCTCATTGGGGCCGAGTTGAAACTCACTGCGGATTTGCTGTTCGTATTTTGTGGCTGCCTGAACCGGATCTTCATCGCCACGCATGCGGAAAAAATGCGTGGCAGAAACATGCGACAGCAATTCCCGGCGTGCCAGACCATAATTGCTCTCAGGGTGATCCGGCCCCACACAGCGTTCATCAACCCAGAAAATGCTTGTTTTGTCCCAGGGCAGACGGTCCCCCCAGTCTTTGCCAGCCAGAAGACGGAAAAGAGGAATGGGGCTGGTGCCGCCGGAAAGGGCTATGCGAAAAATACCGCGTTCGGAGATGGCCTCTTCACACGATGCTGCCAAAATATGGGCGGCGCGTTCGGCCATGGCCGCAGGATCCTTGTGGATGTGTACCGTAAGATGGATGGAACGACTGAGACCCGACATATGGCGGCTCCTTGTTTTTGACGTATTGTGCCCACATAGGTTTCTTGTGGCTCTGTGGGCAGACTATGCCACAGAATGCCGTGCGAGAAAAGGGCCTGCAAGACAGAATGGCAACCCCACAGCTACTGAAATTCCTCTATGGGTTCTGGAACTTCAATGATATGCAGCACCTCACCGCTGGAGAGACCTATTGTCTGCCATGCCGCCTTGCAGGTGAGTTGGCCGGCGGCAAGTATCGCTTTGGCTTCTGGGCTTTCCTTGTCCATTTCTATGGTCCAGCTGTGGTGCAACGGTTGCTGTGGCATGACAGGAACAACCGCATTGAGGTAGCGGTGCAGCAATTCTTGGCCTTGAGACGCGATGATCAAGGAGGAAAGATTGATGCTGCTGACGGCAACCTGGTCCATATTTTTGGCGTCCACGCTCACACCCACAAGGAGTGTCTTGCCGTCTGAGAGCAGTGCGGCACTGGCCGTACAATTGTTTATGGGCAGTACCTCTTGCATGCGCTGCTTCGTGCGATTGTTTTTGTCCACCAACAGCTGACGCTGTCCGTTCATGCGCTCCACCTGTGCCTCACGAAATTGCTCAACCAATTCCTTGGCATTGGCCAGACTACGCAATCGCCATCCTTCCTGTGTATGGTCCATGCGCAAACGCAGGGCAAAGTCCCTGTTAAGCAGCTGATGGTGTACGGTGGCGGTCATCAGGGCCGTCTGCTCACCATGTTCGGCAAGGGTGAGGCTTGCACAGAGCTGCGTCAAAAAATCCGGTGGCATGGCATATAGCGGGGTTTTCAAGCGAGTCTCGGCGTCGGGGATATCTTTGGGAGGTTCTTCCTTTAAGCGTGTTTGCTGAAAAATGGCTGTCTCAATCATATCGTTGAGCTGTGCTTCTTGATGCGGCCCCTTTCTGAGAAAGGGATATTTTTTCGACACGTTCCTGGCCAAAGGCATGGTGAGGCCGTTGAAATCCACAAAATCCACAAGAACGTCCAGATTGACAGGTTGCAGGGCATCCTTGAAGCGCAAAAAGGCAAATTCTGCCGTTTGCCGATATTGATAGTGCCGCCAGCCAGTGTAAGCTCCAGCGGCAATAAGGATGATCAGTAATATGCTTGCCAGCAAGATCACATGACTGCGGATAAAAGCGACAATAGTGGCAACAAATGGAAGTTTCATGGCGTATTCGTGGATGTTTTGACGTGTTTCATGCTGGCTGAGGATTCGCCATCGTATTCCAGTGCGGGTTCTGGACGCGGAAGACGTGGAGGCTCAAGACGCAGGGGCAGTGGGGTCACCGTGCGCGGTGGAGCCATGTCAAGCAGAATGACGCTCCATGCTCCCAAGGGGGCGAAATGCCTTACGGCATTGCACAAGACTGTCGCCCCTCGTGTGTGCCACAGTTTTTCTGGGCAAGCCATAGCACTGGCACAGTTCAAGCGTCCAGCATGAAAGCTTTTAAGCTTGCGCCATACACGCCACCAGCTGCAAGGCATGTCCGGCCAGTCTGGAGCGTGGCCTCGAAATCGGTGGATCAGGCAGGGAAGAGAAAGAGCATTCCAGAATGTGACCTGCATACTGGCCTTGGCCACGCGAAAGGCTTCCTCCATGGCCATGTCCATGGCCTTCCTCGAATTGTCGATAAGGTGCAACAGCACGTGATCAAAGGCGTCATCCTCAAACGGGAGATGATCGTCACAGGCTGCCATGACATTGACGTGACGGGAAACAGTGGCCGCCACAGCCCGTCGTTCAGGACTTTGGTCAGTGGCGGTGATATCAAAACCGCACTGTTCGAGGAGGCGGAAAAAAAGCCCTTCACCGCAGTTGATTTCCAGCAGGGAGGATCCCGTCCGTCGTCGCCTAGGCTGAATGTGCCGCAACAGTATTCGTTGCGCCCGCAGGGCACAAATACCAGTGGCGCTCGCATACCAGTCTGTCATACCGTATGCCTCCGTGCCGCAATGATCCCGAACGGCACAAGAGTCTTTTACGCAATAAAGTTTTTTTGCTTGTGCAATACCTACAGGGCGGCTATGGCTTCAATTTCCACAAGGGCCCCCAGAGGCAGGTTGCTCACCTCCACACAGGAACGTGCCGGACACGGTGCCGTAAAATATTGGGCATAAACGGCATTGACTTCGGCAAAGGTGGAAATGTCGGTTATGAACACAGTAGTTTTGACCACGTCGGCGGCAGAGAGTCCCTGAGAATGCAGCAGGGACATGACATTTTTGCATGCCTGATGCGCCTGGGCGGCGGCGTTGTCTCCCGAGAGTTTGCCCGTGGCAGGATCAAGGGCAATTTGACCAGAGAGAAACAGCAGTCCTGCTGTACGGATGCCCTGGCTGTACGGGCCCACGGCCTCGGGGGCTGTGTCAGTGAAGATGGCTTCCTTGTTCATGGGGAATTCCTTTGTGCTGTTGTAAGTTAAGGGAAGATGGTGGATGCACACTCTGACATATCTGGAACAGATCCCCTTTCACATCAGGTTTATAACCGATGGGCGTGCAGTGCCCCCCTGACGGTTATGAAACCAGTTGGCAAGAAGAGCTCCGGAAATATTTTGCCAAACACTGAATAAGGCGCCAGCAATGGCTGAGGTCGGTGAAAAGTGCGCTAGGGCAAGGGCCGAGGCCAGACCGGAATTTTGTGTGCCTATTTCCAGACACAGAGCCCGACGACGGGACTCATTGAATTTCCAGAAAGTGGCGGCGGCATAGCCAAGGCCCAACCCGAAGAGATTGTGGCATATCACCGCCGCGAAAACTCTTGCCCCAGTGTTAAGGATGTTCGTCGCATTAATCGCGATAATACCTGCCACAACAAGAATGATGGTCAGAGCGGAAGCCGCTGGCAGATATGGCAAGGCACGAACACACAGGCCTTCACAGTAACGGTGTGCCGCAATACCCAGTGCCACTGGCAGGATGACAATCTTTAGGATGGAAAAGAAAAGGGCCACCATGTCCACAGGAACCCATACTCCGCCCAGAATCCAGGTAAGAAAAGGCATGAGCCCCAATGAAACAAATGTGGCAAGAGCCGTAAGCGCAACGGAATAGGGCACGTCTCCCCGCGCGATGAAGGTGAGCACATTGGAGGCCGTGCCGCCGGGGGCCGTTCCCACTAGGATGACGCCCATGGCCAACTCTGGTGAAAGGTTGAGGAGTTTGCACAATCCGAAGGCCACGAGAGGCATGAAGACAAATTGCGCTGTCAGCCCGAGCAACAGGGGACGCGGACGGGAAAAAACATAGGTAAAGTCTTGCAGACGCAGTGTCATGCCCATGCCAAACATGATACAGCCCAAAAGAGGCGTGACGTAGGGAACAACCCAGAGAAAGATGCCAGGATGCCAGAGCGCCAAAGCCGAGCAGCCAAGGATGAAAAAGCCCATATATCGGGTGAAAGAATTACAGAGAGAAGAAAGGGAAACACTCATTGCCTGACTCCGAAACCAGTTTTTCCCCATGATGGCAGAGACTGTCGGGTAAGGCAAGCTCATGGGCACACTTGAAAAAAATGCCTCGCCCGGATAGGCTGGTGCTTTCCACAAAGTTCGCCCGGCAGCATGAAGACGCGGGATATGAGGGAAGTATGAGCAACGAACCGGACAAAATTATCTATTCTATGATTCGTGTCAGCAAGCGGCACGGCCAGAAGGACGTGCTGAAGGACATTTCGCTTTCCTATTTCTACGGAGCGAAGATAGGTGTGCTTGGGTTAAACGGGGCGGGAAAATCCAGCCTGTTGAAGATTCTTGCGGGGGCGGATCAGGCTTTCGAAGGGAAAACCGTGCTGGCCCCGGGATACACCATAGGTTACCTTGAGCAGGAACCCTTGGCCCACGAAACGCGTACAGTGCGAGAAGTGGTTGAAGAGGGCGTGAGTGAGCTGACAGCCATTGCCAGAGAATTTGAGGCCATCAACGCCAAATTTGCGGAATCCATGGAACCGGATGACATGGACGCTCTGATTGCCAGGCAGGCGGAAGTGCAGGAGCTCATGGATTCCAAAAATATCTGGGATCTGGATGCCCGTCTGGAAATGGCCATGGATGCCCTGCGATGCCCCTCAGGTGACATGTCCGTGAAGGATATCTCCGGCGGTGAGAGACGTCGAGTGGCTTTGTGTCGTTTGTTGTTGCAGGCCCCGGATATCCTCCTGCTGGACGAACCCACAAACCATCTGGATGCCGAATCCGTGGCTTGGCTCGAGCGCTATCTCAATACCTTTCCAGGCACGGTCATCGCCGTTACCCACGACCGATATTTCCTTGACAATGTTGCGGGTTGGATTCTCGAACTGGATCGAGGTCGGGGAATTCCCTGGAAGGGAAACTATTCGTCCTGGCTCGAACAAAAGCAGAAGCGGCTTGCGGGAGAGGAAAAAATGGAGGCAGAGCGTCAGAAGACCCTGCAACGCGAGCTGGAATGGGTGCGCATGTCACCCAAAGGCCGTCATGCCAAGGGCAAGGCACGACTCAATGCCTATGAGGCCATGCTTTCTCACGAAAGCGAAAAGCGTGCTCCCGATCTTGAAATCTACATTCCACCAGGACCCCGCCTCGGTAAGGTGGTTATTGAGATGGACAATGTCTCCAAGGGCATGGGGGAAAAAGCCCTCATGACCGGTGTCAGTGCTATCATTCCCCCGGGAGCCATTGTGGGCATCATCGGCCCCAACGGAGCTGGCAAGACGACCTTATTCAAAATGCTCGTGGGCCAGGAACAGCCTGATTCGGGAACGATCAAAATCGGAGATACCGTGCATTTTGCCTATGTGGATCAGGGACGGGCGTCACTCACACCGGGGAAAACCGTATACGAAATCATCAGTGACGGAGCCGAGACTATTAAACTTGGAGGCAGGGAGGTCAACGCACGGGCCTATTGCACTCGTTTCAACTTTCATGGACAAGACCAGCAAAAAAAGGTGGATGTGCTCTCCGGTGGCGAGCGCAATCGCCTACACCTTGCACGCATGCTGAAGTCCGGCGCCAACGTGCTTTTGCTGGACGAACCCACCAATGACATTGATGTGAACACCATGCGCGCCCTGGAGGATGCCCTCGACAATTTTGCCGGGTGCGTGCTTGTCATCAGCCATGACCGGTGGTTTCTGGACCGTGTGGCCACACACATCATGGCATTCGAGGGGGATTCGTCCGTACGGTTTTTTGAGGGCAACTACACGGAATATGAAGAAGATCGCAGAAAACGGCTTGGCAAGGACGCCGAAACACCCCACCGTATCAAATTTCGCAAGCTGACACGGTAACGTCCGCATCTTGCACGTCATGGTTATTGGTCAGCAACATTACTTATTATGGAGCAGAGAGTGACACACGCCATCCTTGCATCAGAAAGAAGAGGCAGACGCTGTCAAAAACGATCCCTATGCGGGTTGAAAGCTGCTTCGCTGGTGGCTTTGGCAATGCTGTCCGCTTCGCCCGTCGTGGCCGCCGTTCCTTCACCCGTGGCGCCAGAAGAAGCGCGTTTGTCGCCTTCGGGTGGGCTTTTGCAGGTACGTCAGCAGGTGCCTGTGTCCAACCGTGACGGGGTGAGTCAGTTGTCTGTGGCCCTGCCTGCGGGTGCGGAAAATTTTCAGATCGTTGTGCCGGGGCACACTGTGGCCCGTTGGAACGGACGCCCACTGGCCTTGGACAGTATGGCGGCCTTGGCCCGCAGGGAAAAGCTGGAGGAAATTCGAAAGCTTTTGGGGCGTCTGGAAGCCGTGAAGCGCTGTCTGGAACTTTTGGGCACACAGCCTGCCCATGGCTCCTTTCAGGATATGCTCCAGCAAGAAAAACATCTGACCGAAGCCGTACCCACGCGTGTTGTGGAGAAAGCTGAATTGGAGCATCGCCTGCCAAAATTGCGGGAAGAATTAAAAAATTTGCCTCCAGAACCCGGTTTGGGCACACTTGTTGAGGTGACGCTCCTTAAGCCCGTGTCTGTCTCAAGCGTGGATGTGCACTACAGTTATACCCTGGAGGATTGCGGTTGGCAGCCAAGGTATATTTTGGACGCGTGCCCGGACAGCGAAAAAGGCGACGCCGTGACAGTACGCTTTCTGGCCGAGATGTGGCAGCACTCTGGCATGGACTGGGGGAAAACAAAACTGACCCTTGTGTCTGGAGGAGGAGGCCCTCGTGAGCCCGGCCGTTTGCCGCGCTGGATTGTGGAGTCTCGTGACCATGTTCGTGCTATGGCCCACGAATCGGAAGACAGGGCGGCCGCTGTGCCCATGGTGGGTGCCAAAGCACAAAATGCTGCCTCAGATTCCTCTGTGTCGCTGGCGGACACGTCTGCCGTTCATGCCAGCTGGACACTGACGGCACGGGGATTGCCCGAAGGACGTTCACGCATGCTGGTGCTTGAAGAATCATGGAAAGCGCCGTTACAATGGCTGGCAAGACCTTCCAGAGGTGACAGCCGTGTCTGGCTGACAGCACATTGTACCCTGCCGTCCGAGCGTGTCTGGCCATCTGGCGTGGCGGAATATCTCATGGACGGGCAGAATGTGGGCACGGGCCGATTCAGCCCGCGTGGTGGCGAAGTGGATCTATTTTTTGGACCAGACCCTCGGGTGCAGGTACAGGCCACGGAGGACACACGAAAGCGCGGCGAAGAGGGCTTTATCAACAAGAGTCGGACCTGGTCATGGGCCTGGACGTATGTTGTGCGTAACACGCGTGACAAGAGTGTGACCGTGCGTCTGGAACGCCCCATGCCACAGACTGTGGATACCACTATTACTGTCAGTCATGCCGATGTGCCCGAGGCGGCGAGGGACGAGCGGGAGCACAAGCTGTTCTGGGATGTAACGGTGCCAGCCAGTGGGCAGGCTGAAGTTCATCATGCGTTGACCATCACTGCCCCCAGGGATATGAACCTTTCGCCTGTGGCCCCCTAGGATTTCCGCTCATGATAGATGTTGACGGACTCGACAAGTTTTACGGCAGCCGCAAGGTGCTGCATCACATTGACCTCCACGTGCGCAAGGGAGAAATCTTCGGCATTGTGGGTCATTCCGGCGCGGGGAAATCCACCCTGTTACGTTGTCTCAACGGCTTGGAGGTCTATCAGGCTGGCAGCGTCCGCGTAATGGGAGTGGAGGTGGCCGAACTTGCCGGACCGAAGCTTCGCGAATTGCAAAGCCGCATGGGCATGATTTTCCAGAATTTCAACCTTATGTCACGCAAGAATGTTTTTGATAATGTGGCCTTCCCCCTGCGTTTGTGGGGGGCAGGTCATGTTGAAAAACGCGTCATGGAGCTGCTTGAACTGGTAGGGCTTGCCAATCGCAGCAAGCAGCGCGTGCAAAGTCTTTCTGGCGGGCAGAAACAGCGCGTAGGCATAGCCCGGGCTCTTGCGCTCAATCCTCCGGTTTTGCTCTGTGATGAGGCCACGTCGGCTCTGGATCCAAAGACCACCATGTCCATTCTGGATCTGCTGGACGATATCAATCGACGTTTGAACCTGACCATTGTCATGGTCACTCACCAGATGGAAGTGGTCAAAAGGCTTTGTCACAGTCTGCTTATGCTGGATCGTGGCAAGACCGTGGCCATGGGGCGCACCGAAGACCTTTTCCTCTCGCCCACGCCCGAGATGCGCAAGATGGTGGCCGACGAATTCACTATCCTCCCCGGTGGGGTCAATATTCGTCTCATGTTCCCGCGAGATATATCACAACAGGCCATCATCACTCGAATGGCCCGTGCCCTGAACATTGACTTCTCCATAGTTGGAGGCAAGCTGGAACGCTATCTGGATGACGTGTTTGGTTTTCTCATCATCAACGTGCCCCAAAATGATGTACCCCTCGTGCTGCACTATCTGGAAGAGCAGCATTTGTACTGGCAGGTACTGGAAGATCTGCCAGTGGAGGAAACCCATGAATGAAATCATGAATGGCCTTGCAGCCTGGGCTGCCCCGCTGTGGGAACGCCTGTTGGACAAAATGCCGGAAATACTTGCGGCAACCTGGGAAACTGTGGATATGGTTCTGCTCTCCACGTTGTTCTCCATGATATTGGGCTTTTTGCTGGCCATTTTGATGATCGTCACCAATCCCATTGGGCTGCGTCCCTGCCGCTCTGTGTATCAGGTGGTGGACTTTGTCGTAAATTTGTTACGTTCTTTCCCCTTTATCATTCTGCTTATTGCCATCATTCCTTTCACGCGCATGCTGGTGGGCACCACTATCGGCAGTGCGGCAGCCATTGTACCCCTGACCGTGGCTGCGGCACCCTTTGTGGCGCGTCTTATTGAAACATGTTTTCTGGAGGTGGATCGGGGGGTTATTGAAGCCGCCCGTTCCTTCGGGGCGAGCGACATGCAAATCATCTTCCGTGTCCTCATCCCCGAGGCGCTGCCTTCCATCGTTCTCAATGTGGCAGTGGTGGCCATCACATTGCTGGGATACTCGGCCATGGCCGGCACTGTGGGAGGAGGTGGTCTGGGAGATTTGGCCGTCAAGTACGGCTACAACCGTTTCCAGCCGGACATTATGGTCTACTCGGTGATCATCTTGTGCGGGCTGGTACTTGTCATCCAAGGAATTTGCAATTTTTTGTACAAGATGTTGCGTTAGGACGGATGCTGTGAAAAGACGTACCCGTTCGTGCGCTGGCTGCCCGACCTTACCTGTTGTGGCGGCATGGCCTTCAACCATATTCAGGAGTAAATATGTACCGTTTGTTACTGAGCTTCGTGGCCGTTCTCGCCCTGGTCTTCCCGTCGTACGCAGCTGAGGACATCGTCGTTGGTGTCACTCCCTTTCCGCACAAGGACATCATGATGGCGGCAAAACCTCTGCTAGCCGCCCAGGGGTATAATCTCGTCATCAAGGAATTTACGGACTATGTGCAACCCAACATGGCCTTGGCGAGCAAACAGCTTTTTGCCAATTTCTTTCAGCATCAGCCCTATCTGGACAATATGAATAAGGAAAAGGACATGGGTCTTGTTTCTGTGGGCAAGGTCCATATCGAGCCTCTTGGCGTATATTCCAAAAAAATCAAAAAACTGAGTGAACTGCAGAAGGGTGACAGTGTATCCGTGCCCAATGATCCAACCAACGAAGCCCGTGCCCTGCGTCTTCTCGAAATGAGCGGTGTTATTGCGATCAAATCGGGCGCTCTCGTCACTGTGGCCGATATCGTCAAGAATCCTCTCTCCTTGAAGTTCCACGAGCTGGAAGCCGCCCAATTGCCCCGAGCGCTGGACGACGTGACTTGTGCCGTCATTAACACCAACTTTGCAGGGGAGGCAGGGCTGGTACCTTCAAGGGACGCCCTGACCATGGAAGGCAGTGAATCACCCTATGCCAACATTATTGCCGTGCGTGGGGAAGACAAGGATGACCCCCGAACCAGGGCCCTTGTCAAGGCCGTGCAATCGCCAGAAGTCAAGGCTTTTATCAAGAAGGAATTGGAACCCCGGGGTATTGTTCCGGCATTTTAGGCGAGAACCGAGATGAATGCATCCTTGGCGGTGACAACGCCTGTCGATGCCATGACCCTGATCGAAATGGCCGAGGAGCGGCTTTTTGCCAGCGCAACTGCCTTGCGTGAAGCTGCCTTCGGCCACCGCATAGCTCTCTGTGCCATTATCAACGCCCGCAGTGGCAATTGTACCATGGATTGCCATTTCTGTTCGCAAAGTCGGCACAACCACACGCCTATTGACGTTTTCCCGTTGTTGCCTGAGGAGCAACTGCGTCAGCGCATACTGGAACTGGCTGAACTGCCCGTGGCGCGTATTGGGGTTGTCACAAGTGGGCCTGCTCTTGGCGGGGAAGAGTTGGAGCGTCTTTGCGGTGTCATCGCAAGTTTACCCGATGGGGTACGAGGCCGCGTGTGTGGCTCACTGGGCAGGTTGCCGGGTAAAAGTCTGAATCGTCTCAAGACGGTTGGCTTGACCAGACTGCACCATAATCTTGAAACGTCGCAGTCCTGGTATCCCCATATCTGCACGAGCCAGACGTGGGATCAGCGCCGTCAGACGGTATTGACCGCCGTTCAGGCAGGTCTCACGCCTTGCTGCGGCGGATTGTTTGGTTTGGGAGAAAGCTGGAAAGATCGCGTGGACCTCGCCTTCAGTCTCAAGGCCATGGGCGTGCGGCATGTGCCCATGAATTTTCTTCACCCGCACCCAAAGACGCCGCTGGCGCTACGTCGGCCGCTGGAAGCTGACGAAGCCCTACGTATCATTGCCGTGTTTCGGCATATCCTACCAGACGCCACGTTGCGTGTGTGCGGAGGACGTCCCGTCACCCTGGGGGATCGTCAACATAAGATGTTTGCAGCTGGCGCCAACGCCCTGATGACGGGGGACTATCTGACGACACCAGGCCTGGGTGTGGCCAGGGATCTTGACATGATTGCGGCCGAAGGCTTGGAGGTTAACTGTGACACAGAGTGCTGACATGCCCTGCGGTTTCATGGTGGCCGGTACAGGTACGGACGTGGGAACGGTGTTTACCGCAGCCCTGTTGCGCACACTGTGGCGCGGGGAGGTGAAAACGTACGTCGTCAGTGGGTGACAAGAATAGGCCCTACCTGTCTTTTGTGGTATGATCCGGCATGGCAAAACCCCGAAAAATGACGCGTGTTGCGGCTTCATCGGCCAGATCGGCCACATCCATGAGTTTTTCCAGCAATTCTAGCAGGTAATGCCTGTCATGTTCACAGCCGTCCTTAAAATCCGTTTCCAGCTCGCCTGAGCGAATATAGTTTTCCAATTCTTCCAGATCTTTTACGGTCAGCACGCCTTTCCCCCTGTCAATGCTGCCAGACAGCGTTCAGTCAGATGGTGCACCATGGTTTGGATTTGTCGAATTTCTTCAGGAGTGATATTGTCATAATGGATGCCAGCTGCCACGATGACATTGAAGCCCAACACTTTGGACATGCGGTCCGCCGTTTCCTGTGCCAGGACGTCTTCCCGATGGCCGGGCACGAGCAGAAGGCCGGTTGTGACGCTATGTCCGACAATACCCATGGCGGCAGCGCCCAAATGCGCCTCGCCTCCACTGATCAGCACCACAAGATCCTGCCCCAGGTACAAAATACGCATCTGAATGCGCAGGCGGCCGTGTCGGGAGACCAGACGCATAAAAAATTCCCTGTCATGGTCAAGGGTTATGAACCTTTTTTGGACAGACCCAAAAATCTTTTGTCCGTTATCTTTTGACCAATCGCTTCCCTGTGCCAAAAAGAGCCCGTCACTTATGGCGGGCTCTGTTATTTGCTTGACGGTCTCCCCTTTAGTTCAGAGGAGGAATGCGCAGCTTTTGGCCGGGATAAATCTTGTCTGGATCCTTGAGCATGGGCCGGTTGGCCTCAAAAATGACGGTATACTTTGCCCCTTTGCCCTTGCCATAATGTGTTTCAGCGATTTTCCAGAGGGTATCACCCTTCTTGACCTCATAAAAATCTGATTCGCCAGCCGGAGAGGTCACCGTCACCTCATCGGTTTTCACCCCGGCAATACCCGCCTTGTTGCCCACCTGAAGGACGGCCTTTTCCAGAGTTTCCTGATCTTTGGCAGACCCTTTCAGCACTACCTGATCACCTTCGATTTCCACCTGCAAGTCCTTGGTGTCCAGGCCGAGAGCGTCCAGGTCTTTTTTCAGTTCTGCCGCATTGGCCTCACCGGTGCCAAAAATTTTGTCACCGACTTCCTTGATGAAGGTGAAAAGTCCCATGTTTGATCTCCCTTCGGGTTTGAGGTTCTCATCAATATTGCCGAAAAAAGCTGTACACCCGTTTATTATCGCCATTTTGTTTGAACTTCAAGCGATATGCCTGTATGGCCCATGCCTCCTCCCCAGGCAGGAGAGAGGGGAGGTAGGGTCGCATGGCGTTGAGCGAAACACCAATGGTAGTCAGGTTGTGCAACAGCGCAGAAGGAGCCGGTCCGAGCAGCATGAAAAGCCCGCCCAGCAAAAAGAGACTGTTAAGCGTCATGGTGGTCACAAAATTGGCATGGATGCGCTTGAGCGTCCGCTGACCGAGCTTGCGTGCGTACACCAGCCCATCCAGGCTTGGCCGCGTCAGGAGGACGTTTGCCACCTCGCGCGCCAAGTCAGTGCCGTCGCTCATGGCCACTCCCACATGCGAGGCGGAAAGGGCCGGAGCGTCATTGACACCGTCACCCACCATGAGCACCTTGCAGCCTTCGTTAGCCAGTTCCTGCACGATCTGGGCCTTGTCTTGCGGCAGAATCTGGGCACGATATTCCGTAATACCCACGCTGGAGGCCACGGCCTTGGCCGTGCGCTTGTCATCACCGGTAAGCATGAGCACACGCTTGATGCCGAGTTCTCGCATGGCGGAGATGGCCTTGGCAGCTTCGGCTCTGAGAGGGTCTTCTATGGAAAGCATGCCGGCAACCTTTCCCTGCTCACTCATGAAAAGCAAAGAGCGTCCTTTTGATGCCTGACGGCGAATCTCCCTGTCCAGAATGGAAAGATCAACTCCCTCGTCATGTTCAATATAGTGACGACTTCCCACGCATAACTTTTTCCCATGCAGTGAAGACGCCACGCCATGTGCCACCACATATTCCACATGGGCGTGTTCCTCGGCATGCTGCAGATGTTCATCTTCCGCCTTGTGTACCACGGCACGGGCAACGGGATGGGGAAAATGCTCTTCCAGACAGGCCATGATGCGCAACACTTCCTCCCGCTCATAGCCGGGGGCCGGGATGACTTCAGCCACCTTGGGGCTGGATTGAGTAAGCGTGCCTGTCTTGTCAAAAACAAGGGTGTCCGCCTCCTTGAGCGCTTCAAGATAGCGCCCTCCCTTGATAGCTATGCCGTACCGCGCCCCTTCGCGCATGGCCGCGAGTATGGCCAGGGGCGTCGCCAACTTGAGAGCGCAGGAGTAGTCTACCAGCAGCACCGATGAGGCTCTACGGAAATCAGGTACCACCGCCAGAGGCGGTGGTATGACATCGCCCCCTTGAAGGGGGCACCCACCGAGGCCGTTATGATTACTTCAGCAACGAGTATTGCTCCATTGACCGAGCTTGCGTGCGTACACCAGCCCATCCAGGCTTGGCCGCGTCAGGAGGACGTTTGCCACCTCGCGCGCCAAGTCAGTGCCGTCGCTCATGGCCACTCCCACATGCGAGGCGGA
>JAGAEE010000062.1 GCA_017613295.1 Desulfovibrio sp.
CCCGCACTTCGTCTGACAGCCCCTCGCCGAAAAATTCTTTCGGAATGCCGAGACGTGTGCCCTTGAGCCCCTTCCCGCCGTGAAGCATTGTCACATAATCTTCCACGGAGCGCGGATCACTAGTGGCATCGCGTGGGTCGTGTCCGGCGATGACGGCAAGCATCCGTGCGGAATCTTCCACGGTGCGCGTCAGGGGCCCCACCTGATCCAACGATGAAGCGTAGGCAATGACTCCGTAGCGGGACACCCGTCCATAGGTGGGCTTGAGGCCCACACATCCGCACAAGGCCGCAGGCTGACGGATGGAACCGCCGGTATCCGTACCCAGAGAGGCAAAACATTGTCCGGCCGTTACCGAAGCCGCCGAGCCACCACTGGAGCCGCCAGGGACTTTACGTGAATCGCGAGGATTATGGGTGGTTTTGTAGGCGGAATTCTCTGTAGTGGAGCCCATGGCGAACTCGTCCATGTTGGCTTTACCCAGGATGACGGCTCCCGCCTCGCGCAATTTTTGTACGGCAAAGGCGTCATAAAAGGGCACATAGTTTTCAAGAATGCGTGACGCCGCCGTCGTGCGCAACCCCTTGGTGGAAAGGGCGTCCTTGACGGTAACGGGAACTCCCCAGAGAGGACGGGACGGGTCAGGCCCCATTTTATCCAGAGAGGCGGCGCAGGCCATGGCCCCTTCCCTGTCGACCGTGAGCAGCGCATCAACTTCCGCTTCCGTGGATTCAATGCGTTCTAGACAGGCCTTTGTGGCATCCACGGCACTGATTTTTTTCTGTTGAAGGGCCTCTGCCACCATTGTCAGCGAAAGAGAACAGATTTCGTTCATGATATAACCCTATACAATGCGTGGTACGATGAAGCTGGCATCGTCGGCCTCCGGCGCATTGGCCAGAATGTCCTCCCTTTGACGGCGGTTGACGGCCTCGTCTTCACGCAGGTGCCCCTGGTGTTGCACAGGGCTGTAGAGGGGCTCCACGGCACTGGTGTCCACGCGGGAAAGCACATCCATATAGTTCAGGATGTCGCCAAGCTGCCTGGCGAAGAGCGTCTGCTCCTCTTCCGTCACGTCAAGACGGGAGAGCGCCGCCATATGATATACTTCTTCACGGCTGATATTCCTGGTCTCTGCCATGTCCTGCAATCCTTCTGTTGAGAACTTTTTGAGGATATCACTGCGCGTTGGGAAGGCGCAGCTTGTATGAAGGTCGGGGGGTGGTGCCTATAACAGGTGTGGGCGCCGGTGTCGGCGACTGTGGCATTGGCAAGAGTTGCTCCTGTGGCGTCGGCACGGACTGGGGAACACTTCCTGACTCTTCAGGCGGTACGGCAAGTTCGTGCCCCGTTTCGTCCTCAGGAGGCAGCCCCTGCATACGCAGAGCCGCCTGTTGCATGACACGTTCTCGGGTTTGTTGCAAATCGGTAGCGCTGGCCGGACTCATGCCTGACGATGTTATGCCGAAAACGAAGAGTTTTTGGTGCGCCACGCCGGAGTCATCCCAGGAAATGGGAGCCATTCCCCAAAGCATGCGTGAGGCTCGTTGGGCAGCGACAGTGACGTGTCGGCTGTCCGGACGAGAGCGTAACGCCATGGAAACGCCAAAACGTGCAAAGTCATAGCCTAGGGCAACCCAGAAATCTGTGCCAGGCACGCGCAGGGCTTTGGGGGCCTGATCTGGATTCCAGGCACCGGGGAAAACGGCCAGGGCGTATTTTTCGGCCTGGGGTACGCTTTTCCCGGAAAGGCCTTGTTCCCACAATGTGGTACCCAGAAGTACAAGTCGATCTTCACCATTATAGAGCAGGCTTGAGATCAGCATCTGCAGATTTTTCCAAGAATCAGGAAGGAAAATTGCCTCAAAGGATGTCTGCGGTACAGGCGTTCTGCTGCCTTCAGGCATTTGCGGATTGATCAAAGGGGCTACCGCCGAGCTCCAGGAAGTTTTGTCAGCAGGATTATAGGAGGCCTTTTGCAAAATCATGTTCCGAGCTGAAAGATTTTGCTCAAGAAGTGCCGTCATGCGTGTGCCATAGGCGTCATCGGGATAAAACGCGCCATAGCTGCGGATGTTTAGACCGTCTGTGGCGAAGTTGACGAGAGCCTCCACCTGATCCCTGGGGCTGGGAAAGAAACGCCACGCGAGCGAGCCTTCGTCGTTGTGCTCCAGCGAGGGCACAAAGGCAAAAAAGGCTCTTTTGTCCACACTGGCTGTCGAACGAACCTGGGCAAAGGTGCGCCCCTGCAGCGGCCCTCCCACAACGACGCATTCTTCCGGCAGTGCGTCCAGTTTTTGCAGCCAATCAGACGCGTCGGTATCGACGGTCTCCAGACGCATTTTTGTGCCGTTGAGAGCCATCTCCGTCAGGGCCATGCGAGCTCCCTTGCCGATCTTGCCGGAAATGGCGGCGTAGTGCCCTGAGGATGGCAAAGCCAATACCACGCAAGGGCCGGAAGGCGTTGTTTTGGATGGCGTCTTAGAGGGACTCTGCTGACCAAGGCCAAGCGGCAAACTACACGCGGCAAGACAACCGAGGAGTGCCAGCTGCATAAGCATTCTGACAGGCGCGACAAAAAAACGGCAACTATTCATGCATTTTTCCTGTGGTCAAACCGGCCGTAGGGAACGGTTTGCAGTACGAAAAAGTCCGGTTCATTGAACCGGACTTTTGTAGTACAGGCGGCGTATGGTTGCAAGATCTCACAACCACGCGTGAGGAGTTATTTTTTCACTTCGGTATAGTCGGCGTCCACCACGTCGTCTCCACCGGCATTGCCCTGCGTCGGCCCGGCACCGGTGCTCGCCCCGGGTTGACCACCGGCCTGTTGCGTCTGCTGATACAGCTGTTCGGCCAATTTGTGGGATGCCTTGGCCAGTTCGTCGGCCGAGGCATTGATGGCTGAAGCGTCCTCGCTCTCCAATTGCTTACGCAAGGCGGCAATTTTACTTTCGATGTCGCTCTTGAGCGTGGCATCCACCTTGTCACCCAAGTCAGCCAAAGATTTCTCCGTAGCATAGATCAGGCTGTCGGCCTTGTTGCGGGCCTCGATGACTTCCTGTTTTTTCTTGTCGTCGCTGGCATGGGCCTCGGCCTCACGCACCAGGCGCTGAATGTCCTCTTCGGACAGGCCAGAAGAAGCGGTGATCTTGATGGACTGTTCCTTGCCGGTCCCCATGTCCTTGGCGGACACATTCACGATACCGTTGGCATCGATATCAAAGGAAACCTCAATCTGTGGCACACCTCGCGGCGCCGGCGGAATGCCAGCAAGATCAAAGCGGGCCAGGGTCATGTTGTCAGCCGCCATGGGCCGTTCGCCCTGCAGTACGTGAATGGACACCGAGGGCTGGTTATCCGCAGCGGTGGTAAAGACCTGGCTTTTGCGTGTGGGAATGGTGGTATTGCGGTCAATGAGCCGTGTGAACACACCGCCCATGGTTTCAATACCCAGGGAAAGCGGGGTCACATCAAGCAAAAGCACGTCTTTCACATCGCCAGTGAGAATGCCGCCCTGAATGGCCGCGCCCATGGCCACCACTTCATCGGGGTTCACCGAGCGGTTGGGTTCCTTGCCGAAAAAGTCGCCCACAACCTTTTGTACCAGAGGCATACGGGTCATGCCGCCCACGAGGATGACCTCGTCAATCTGCGAGGCTTCCATGGAGGCGTCGGCCAGGGCTTTCTTGCAGGGTTCGATGGTGCGCCGCACCAAATCGTCCACCAATGATTCCAGCTTGGCGCGACCAATCTTGATAAGCATATGCTTGGGACCGTTCTGGTCTGCCGTGATAAAGGGCAGGTTGACTTCGGCCTCCATGGACGTGGAAAGGTCCTTTTTGGCTTTTTCGGCGGCTTCTTTCAAGCGTTGAAGGGCCATGCTGTCCTTGGAAAGGTCGATGCCGTTCTCTTTCTTGAATTCTTCCACAAGATAATTGATGACGCGCTGGTCGAAGTCTTCACCACCGAGGAACGTATCCCCGTTGGTAGCCCGTACTTCAACGACGTTGTCACCCACTTCCAGAA
>JAGAEE010000063.1 GCA_017613295.1 Desulfovibrio sp.
TGCAAGGCTTTCATTTTTTGAGGCTTCAACTGTGCCTCACCCATTGGTATGGGCCGACCCAAAAATTGATATTTTTGCGTGCCAAGTCTGTGATAAGGCAACATTTCGTATTCAACATGTTCAAACGGTTTGAGAAACGATGCGATAGCAGCGATGGATTTCCCGTTGTCATTAAAACCAGGAATGACAGGGGTACGTGCCAAAATGGGAAGATGGGAAAATTCTTTTGTCAAAATGTGGAAATTGTCAAGGATACGATTGTTTGGCATACCCGTCTGTGCTTCATGCACGCGGCTATCCATGTGTTTGATGTCAAACAGAACATAGTTCAAATGCTGAGCTGCCTCGCGAATGGTATCTGATGGAACCATACCGCAAGTTTCTACGGCAGTTCTGATTCTTCTGGTACGAGCTTCTCGCAACAGAGCCAGAGCAAACGTTTTTTGACGTAGGGGTTCGCCCCCAGATAATGTCAAACCGCCTCCAGAACGTGCGTAGAATGGCATATCTTGTTCCACAACTCCCAGAACGTCCTCAACGCTACGTTCTTTACCATAAATAAGCAAACTTTGCGCGGGACACGCATCGGCACAGGGTTTGGTCGGACAATCGTCGCAATGCATACGATCAATGCTCGGTAGATCGTCTACTCCAAGAGTGATGGATCCATACGGACAAGCCACGATGCAATGACCGCATTTGGAAACGCCCAGGCAACGCCCCGTGTTGTACGCCAGTTCGGGTTGACTGTGTTGGGATTCAGGATTGCTGCACCATCTGCAAGAAAGTGCACACCCCTTGAGGAAAACGATGGTTCTTATCCCAGGGCCGTCGTGCACTGAATATTTTTGCACATTGAATACCATTCCCTGTACTTGCGCATTATTCTCGCACACGGTTTTCCCCTCGGAATTTATGTAACGTTCGTGTTAATTAACTGGGAACACTCATAAAAATAGGGAGTGAACAGACATGATAGAACATATCGGCCCACTCCCGACGAAGTATCAAAGACGTGAATCAAAAAACAAGGAACTACATCACACCATGCTCAGTTCTTGCGATGAGATCGTTTTGCAAATCAGGTGACAAATCAACAAAATAGGCACTATAACCGGCAATACGCACAATAAGATTTCGATACTTTTGTGGATCCTTTTGGGCAGCCAGCAGCGTATCTTTATTTAGCACATTGAACTGTACGTGCCAGAGCTTGAGATCACAAAATGTACGAATAAAGGATACCAATTTTTCAGTGCCCTGCTCGCCTTCCACACATTTGGGTGTAAACTTGATGTTCAGCATGCGGGCAGCACGGTCACGCATACCCATGTTTTTGGTATTGTAGTTGGATAACAATACCGCCGTCGGACCATTGACATCGGCACCGTGAGAGGCTGAGGAACCATCAGACAGGGGGAAGCCGTCTGTACGACCATTGGGTGTTGCAGAAACGACTTTGCCAAAGGGCACATGAGAAGTGAAGGGAACATAGCGCACATCATTATGAATGCCCAGGTCCGGCATGGAATACTTTCCTCCGTATTCCACGGAGAGTTTATCAATTTCACGTCCTATGGCGTCAGCATAGGGGTCGTTGTTTCCATAGCACGGAGCCGACTTGAGCAGCGCCTTTACATCGTCGAATCCTTCAAAATTGGCGTCGATAGCCTCAATGAGCTTGCTCATGCTCAATTTCTTTTCTTCAAAAACCAATTTTTTCACAGCACACAGGGAATCAACGACAGTACCAAGCCCCATATATTCAAAATAGCCAAAATTAATGCCCTCGGGTATCTGCTCCTGATGCAAATCAATGCAGTGTTTCATGCACAGATCGTGCATGGCAGAACCCATGGGTTGGGCAAAATGGCGTGCGCGCAGCTTGTTGATGATGTACTGCTGATGAAATGCCGTTTTCAAGAAAAGCATATGCTGAGTTTTATAGGCATTCCAAAATTCTTCCCAAGTTTTGAACCCACGCGGATCACCTGTCTCAACACCTAGCAGCTGGTCGCCATATTTTTTCATACGGCCGTTGCGAAGGACCATTTCCACGGCTGCGGCAAAATTGATGTACGCTCCGCCAGAGGTGTAGGTGTCACGATTGGGCATACGCGCTTCTGTACAACCTGAAACAGCATAATCGAGCGCTTCCTCAAAGGTTGCTCCCTTGGACACGTAAAGAGGAACCACCTCTTCATCGTTGATAAGCTTGGGGAAACCGGAACCATACTTGATGGTTTCTGCCACATCCCAGAGGTAACGTTCTGGCGAACGGGAGTGGATACGTGCCGCAAGATCGGGATAATGCAGGGGAAATTCGCGTTTTGACTTCAAGATAATATACGTCAAATCGTTGCTGGCGTCACGGCCATCCGGCGTTTGCCCACCGACGGTGACAGCTTCCCAATGGGCATAGCCTTCGTTAAAGGCGCCTCCAGTTGGTGAAATATACATGTCAATGAATTCGGCCATACCAACCCACATGCATTCCAGCAATTCCATGGCCTGTGCGTCGGTGATTTTGCCAGCTTTCTTGTCAGCCTGATAATAAGGATAGAAGTATTGATCCATTCGGCCATTGGAAATGGTCGTGCCAGTTTTCTGTTCAATACGAGAAAACATTTGTGTAAACCACTGGCTCTGGCAGGCTTCCCAGAAATCTCTGGCCGGTTCGCCGGGCACATGTTCGGCATTCTCCGCCATACGAATAAGTTCAGCCTTCCGTTGCGGGTCTTTCTCCTGCGAAGCAGCTTCACGCGCTTTTTCCGCATGGCGTTTTGCCCAAAGCACAATGGCATCGCAAACAATGATGACGGCTTCCAGGAATGGACGTTTTTCGCAGCTGTCTTTGCAGCTCAATGGATCAAGGGCCGCCAACTTCTCTTCGGCTTCCTTCTTGATCCCGTTGAAGCCACGCTTGAGGATTTTGCCATAGTCGTGCACCCATTGAATGGAGCTTCGGAATGAAGCGGTCTCATTGACAATAAAACGGGAAACCAACCCTTCTGGATCATCGTATGTCAGCTTGTGCACTTCAGGAGGAAGGGAGCGGTTCAAATCCTCATGAAACGTTTTGCCCTTCCAGTAAGGAGCGATGTCGTTAATAACGCGCTTGGCATCTTCGGGAGTGATGGATGCCGGCGAGGTGGCACGTGTGGGCAGATCACGCACTGCTATATCCAGGAAATCACCGTCCAGTTCCGGATACAAAATACCGTATCGACCGTCGCATCCGGCCCGGCCCAAAAGGAGCTGATCCTCCTGAACATAGACAGTCATGTTCTTTGCAATGTGCATGAGCGCCTTTGCCCAGCGCAGCACCAGGGGCTGCCCCTCGGTTTCCTTCATGGATTCGGTGAAATACAATGCTCTTTCGATATCAATACGAGGTTTTTGCCCTTCAAAACGTTCGAGAAGCTTAAAAACCCTTGAGTGAGTTTTACGAAATTTGTCTTCCTTGCCCGCGATCTTGTCCTGCAGTCGCTGTTCCTGAGGTGAACGACAATCACATGTCAACGTGCTCATTTGGATATTCCTCCAAAACTTGAAGTATGTTTTTCCCGGACGATCAAATTTCGTCCGTCAATGGCCAAATATTCAGAACTCAATATGCATTAGCTATACCATTTTTGTATCTATTTGAATTTAAAAATTATTTAGTCATATTAGATAAATCATGTCGTTATAGGTAGTTCACAGTGACTCAAATGTCGCATATTTGCGACATTATTCTATGAATGCTTGAGAAATATGGAACATTATGTCGCAATTTTGCGACAATTTCCGCCTCTATCAATGCGAACTCGCAATGGCGGCATATTTTGAAGGCCAATATGACGACTATTTCAGGCGTAGGATAAGACTTTTTTACAAGGGATGCTAAAAGCGAACACTCGGTATGCCATCACAAATTTGCGACTGTATTGAAAACTTCACTTCTTTTTCATCTCATCCATCACAGGATAAGAAAAATGGATGAGCAGCATGCTGTTTTCCAGTTTCTCTCCAGTGGCGCTCTGCGTGACATCTATTTGTAAAGTATCCTTGGGCACGAGCATGAGCAATTGACCAAGAGATGCCGTGTCGTTAAGCTGTTCCTGGGGAATTTTATTCCCGTCGAACCATTCGTAGCTGATTTTTTGCGGAATTTTGGCACCTATAAGCTCGCGGTAGCGTTTCTGAAATGCCTCATAGCCACCAAGCTTGACCAGGCTGATCATGTCCAGAGCCTTGTCATCAATGATCATGCCCAGCAGCTGGAATTTTTGTTCCTTAAGGTGCGCACTCACTCGGTTGAGCAATTCACGGGAATAGGCGGAATACAGCGTCACCCCGTTAAGCCCTTCTCCAACAAAATGGCATTGTGCCGTCCATGCGTATCCTGCCCATTGTACGCCCTTGAGGAAAACATTGTCTTTAAAAGCCTCTTTCCCAAGGACGGCTCCCTCTCGCACGGCGATTTCCGACTTGGGCGCGCCGTACTCAAACCCTTGAAGCAACGGTACGGCCGCCGCCGTGCCCGACAATACAAGCATGGCGGCGGCAAAACAGACTATGAGCTTTGGGACGAAAAAACTCGGCATGGATTCCATCATTTATTTAATTAGCCTGGCAAGAATGGTGAGAATTTCTGGGAACATAATGATGAGGACAACGCCGACGACCTGGCAGCAAATGTACTGGAACATGCCGGCGTAGATATCGGTGAGCTTCCAGTGCGGAAGCGCGCCCTTGATAAAATAGGCCGACAGGGCCACCGGCGGTGAAAGCCACGACGTTTGCAGCGTGACGGCAACGAGCATGCAGAACCACAGTTTGTCATACCCCATGGCATCCACAACCGGCAGCAACAGCGGGATGAGGATGAGCACAATGGGGATCCACTCCATGGCCCACCCCATGAAGAAGATGATCACAAGGATCATGCAGAGCATGACCATGGGAGCCACGTTCATGCTCAGGAGGAGGTTGGAAAGGTACGTGGCACCGCCCAGGCGGGAAAAGACGGCGCCGAAGAAATTACAGGAAGCGATCATGATCAGGATCATTGCCGACATCTTGGCTGTGGCAAACATGGCCTTGGCAAAACTACGCCAAGTGAACTTGCGGTAGGCGATGACCATGACGATGGAGGCGAAGGCGCCACAGGCCGAAGCTTCCGTCGGCGTGGCAAGGCCGAACATGATGCTGCCCAGCACGGAAAGGATGAGGAGCAGCAGCGGGATGGCGCCAACCAGCAGCTCTCTCGCAACTTCACCACCGGACTTGGGGCGAAGTTCCGGAGGAAGCGGAGGACCGTATTTAGGCCAGATGGAACACTTTATCAGCGAATAGAGAATGTAAAGGCTGGCCAGCAGAAGGCCTGGAGGGACGGCCGCGATAAACAGATCCGTGACAGGAACGCCGACCATGGGTCCGAGCACGACGAGCATGATACTGGGGGGGATAAGTATGCCCAGCGTTCCGGCAGCGGCAATTGAGCCAGCGCCCATGCGCACGTCATAACCGCCCTTGCGCATGGTGGGCTCGGCCATCACGCAGAGCAGATTGACGGAGGAACCCACGATGCCCGTTGCCGCAGCAAAAAGGGTTCCCGTGGAGATGACGGCCATGTACAGGGAACCAGGCAGCTTGGCGAAAAGCTTCTGGAATGCGGAAAAGAGGCGCTCCATGAGGCCGGCGCCCTCAAGCATATACCCCATGACGAGGAAAAACGGGATGGCCACCATGACGGAGTCGTTCATGACCTGGTAAAACTGCACGGTGAGCAGATAGGTGACCAGCTTCCAGCCTATGCCCAAAAAACCAAAAAGCACGCCGGCAAACAGCATGGTGTAGGCAATGGGGAAACCAAAACAGAAAAGAGTGAACATGCCGACGAGCGACAGCATGGCAAGCATTTCATTATGTGACATGGAACTCCCCCTTATGCCTCAGGCTTGCTTTCAGCCGCAGGGACATTGTTGACATCGGCCTCGGGGTTGTCATGCCACAGGTCAACCTTGGTTTTAAAACGGTACCAGCATTTGAGAAGTTCCGAAAAGCCCTGGGTCATCGTAATGACGATATAGATGACGATGGCGGCCTTGGCTGGCCATATCCACATGCCCCAGCTGCTTTCCGCAGAGGATTCCAGCTTGGCGAAGGAACTGGCGAAATACTTCCAGCCCACATACAAAAAAATGATGTGCGCCGGATAGAAGAACAAAATGTAATGCGCCATGTCGGAAAGCGCCTTGGCACGCACGGACCAGCTGTGGTAAAAAAAGTCGGTGCGCACATGCCCGCCGTCACGCAGGCAATAGGGTGAAGCCAACATGTACATGATGCCGTAAAAGAGTACGGTCAGGTCATTGGCCCATACCGTCGGCTTATTGAAACCGTAGCGCAAGAAAACTTCACAGATCAGAAAGGCAATCATGGGCACACACAGCCATGACGCGGCTTTGCCAATGAAACCGCTCACTCCGTCAAAAAAAGATATGATTTTTAGAGCACCGGATGGCACTTGTGCCATGGCCTGTTCATAGGTGTATCCCATATTTCCTCCAAAAAAGCCGGAGGAAGACAAGCCTCCTCCGGCTCAAAAGGCAACTCATGAAACGGTTGTGACTACTTCTTGTAGTCGGTGATCAGACCTTCATCCATGGCAGTCTTGCCAAGGGTGTAGTACAATCCGTTGGCACGCATCTGGAAAGGTACCGTCAGCTTGGCCCAGGCAATCTCGCTGTCCATGACTTCCTTGAAGAAGGCGTCCTTGGCAGCATAGCGAGCAAACACGGCGCGTGTGGCCTTCATGAAGGCGTTGTAATACTCGGGCGGAGTCTGATCGAGAACAACGCCGCCTTCCACAATCTTCTTGAGAGCTTCGGAATGCAGCTTTATGTTCATGTTGTTCTGATCAACCACGCAAAGCTTCAGGCAAAGGTCAAGAATGGCACGCAGGTTTTCAGGCAGCTTGTCATACCAGGTCTTGTTGATGACAACATCGCCAATGGAAAGGGCCTGATGTAGACCCTGCAAATAAAGATGCTTCCAAATCTGGTCGAAGCCCATGGCAATGTCTTCAGCCGGGGCGATCCATTCGGCGCAGTCGATAACGCCCTTCTGGGCGGCGGGAATAATGTCAGGTCCGCCCATGGAGACGGCGGGCA
>JAGAEE010000064.1 GCA_017613295.1 Desulfovibrio sp.
CCGATGCCGCACTGGGGCCCGCAGGCCATATCCTCACCCTGGTCGATATAGATTTCCGAGCAGGGCCCGCAGAGTCCGGTGTCACCCATGGTCCAGAAGTTGTCCTTTTCGCCCATGCGAACAATGCGTTCCGTGGGCAGGCCGGCCACTTCCGCCCAGATGTCGGCGGCTTCGTCGTCTTCGCGGAATACGGTGACCCAGAGCTTTTCCTTTGGCAATTCCAGTTCCTGCGTCACAAACTGCCAGGCCCAGGTGATGGCTTCGCGCTTGAAATAGTCGCCGAAGGAAAAATTGCCCAGCATCTCGAAAAAGGTGTGGTGCCGCGCCGTGCGGCCCACATTCTCCAGATCGTTGTGCTTTCCGGAGACGCGCAGGCATTTCTGACACGTCGTGGCGCGATTGTATCCGCGTTTTTCCTCGCCGAGAAAACATTTTTTGAACTGGACCATGCCCGCGTTGGTGAATAGCAGCGTGGGATCGTTGGGAGGGATGATGGGTCCCGAGGCAACAATTTCGTGCTGCTTGCGGTGAAAGAATTCAAGATAGCGACGGCGGATTTCCAGGGCGGTGAGCATGTGCTGGCTCCATTGCGGCGGTCAGGCTTGCGAGAGGCGGCCCGACCGCGATGGCATGACGGTTATTCGGTGTCAGGGTCGGTTCCTTCGTCCAGCTCTTCAGCGGAGGGGACGAATTCCTGCGGATGCAAACCCAGATATTCCTTGACCCTGGCCTCAATTCTGTTGCGCAGATCGGCGTCTTCGTCGAGCAGGGCCCGCACCCTTTCGCGGCCCTGACCGAGTTTTTCGTCGCCGAAGGCAAACCAGGAGCCGCTCTGTTCGATGATTTTGGCTTCAATGCCAATGTCGATGAGCTCGCCGGAACGCGAAATGCCTTGGCCGAAGAGAATGTCAAAGATGGCGGTGCGGAAGGGCGGCGCCACCTTGTTTTTGACCACCTTGACCCGTGTGCGCGAGCCGAAGGATTCCTCCTTGTCCTTGAGGGTCTGTATGCGACGGATGTCCATGCGCACGGAGGAATAGAATTTGAGCGCGTTGCCGCCGGTGGTCGTTTCTGGACTGCCGTAGCCTGTCACGCCGATTTTCATGCGTATCTGGTTGATGAATATGACGGAAGTGTGCGACTTGTGGATGGTGCCAGTGAGGCGGCGCATGGCATGGGACATGAGCCGGGCATGACCGCCCACCTGGGTATCGCCCATGTCACCCTCCAGTTCGGCCTGCGGTATGAGCGCGGCCACAGAGTCAATGACCACAAGATCCACAGCGTTGGAGCGCACGAGCATGTCGGCAATGTCCAGGGCTTGTTCGCCGTAGTCCGGCTGGGAGATGAGCAAATCGTCCGTGTTCACGCCGAGCCGCTTGGCGTAGGTCACGTCCAGGGCGTGTTCGGCGTCCACAAAGGCACAGGTGCCACCCATCTTTTGACATTCGGCAATGATGTGCAATGTCAGCGTGGTTTTGCCCGACGACTCGGGACCGAATATCTCCGTGATGCGCCCGCGCGGGATGCCGCCCACTCCCAGGGCCAGGTCGAGGCCTATGGAGCCCGTGGGAATGACGGAAATGTTCACATGGGCGTCGTCGGAAAGTTTCATGACGGCACCCTTGCCATACTTGCGCTCAATGGTGGCCAAAGCGGTGCCCAAGGCCGAGGAGCGTGCCTCTTCAGGATTCAGGGCAGGTTTTTTTACCATTCTGCTGCTCCAGGTAAGAAATCTTCAAGCGCAAGAGTATAGCAAAGCCGACCGCACAACGCAAATGTGCTGGCGCGCTTGCCGCGATACACTCTTGCATCGCCGTGGCGCCTGACGTACAAGCTCGGCATGACAGATTCCCCACAGATCATATGCCTGTTTTCGGGGGGCCTCGACAGCCTGCTTGCGGCCAAGCTGCTTCAGCGGCAGGGGCTTCATGTGCGTTGCCTGCACCTGTTTTCCCCTTTCTTTGGCAGTCCTGAGAGCGTGGAACGCTGGCGCCGGCTTTACGGTCTCGACATTGTGTGTCTGGATATGGGCGAACGTTTTGTGACCATGCTGACCCACAGGCCGGAACACGGTTTTGGCAAGGTGCTCAACCCCTGTGTGGATTGCAAGATTCTTCAGCTGCGTGCGGCGCGGGAATACATGGAGGCCACGGGGGCACGGGCCTTGGCCACGGGCGAGGTGCTGGGGCAGAGGCCCATGTCGCAAAGGCGCGACACACTGAACCTCATCAAGCGCGAGGCGGGCGTGGGCGACAATCTGCTGCGCCCTTTGAGCGCGCTGTGCCTAGAACCCACGGCGGTGGAAAAATGCGGTCTTGTGGACCGCACGCAACTTCTTGGCATATATGGCAGGGGACGTCGGGAGCAGCTGGCCCTGGCCAGGGAATACGCCCTGGAGGAAATTCCCACCCCCGCCGGAGGGTGCCGTTTGACAGAAAGGGAAAATGCCCGCCGCTACTGGGCGGTGATGACCAATGTGACGCATCCCGTCAGGGCGGATTTTGACCTGGCCAATCTGGGCCGCCAGTGCTGGTACGTGACGCCCAGGGCAAGCTGGTGGCTCAGTGTGGGGCGAAACAGTGCGGACAATGACAGGCTGGCCCTGGCGGTCCGCCCCGGGGACGTGCTGTTGCAGCTTGCCGAAGTGCCTGGCCCGCTGGCTTTGGCCCGTCACGGCGAGCTCTGGCCGGAGGAGGTGTTTTTGTCAGCGGCCGCCCATACGGCATCCTACGCGCCCAGAGCGGTGGAAAGGGGGAGAGCCGTTGTGCAAGGCACGCAAGGCGGGCAGTTTTTGAGAGAGGTCACAGTAACACCGCATCGTCAGGAAGATTTGTGGGGCCAGACCGCCTGGGAGAGCATCAAGCCGCTGCTGCGCGCCGAAGCCAGGGAACGCGCGCGTGAGGCGGCACGGCATCGCAGGTGACCGGCCTGAGGCCGCAGAATGGTGCCAGCACACGCCGTAAAAAGCGGGAGGACCATCTTTACAAAAAACGCTTGTAAAGCTATCTTAAGCGGTCACTGATGGCAGGAAGAAATGGCAGGAACGTCTCCGCCTTCAGTGAACAGTGCCATTTGCCGGAGGATTGTGTATGGACCACAATGACCTGGAGTATTTTCGCAACCTTCTTGCGAAAATGCTGGAAGAGGCCAAACAAAAGGGCGACAGCACGCTTGAAGAGATGACGGACAGCAACGAGATATTTGCTGATCCGGCTGACCGCGCCACTGCCGAATCGGACAGGGCCTTCACACTGCGCATTCGCGATCGTGAACGTCGCCTTATCCGCAAGATACAGGCGGCTCTTGCCCGCATTGACGACGGTACCTACGGCATTTGCGAGGAATGCGGCGAGGAGATCAGCGTTGCCCGTCTCAAAGCCCGTCCGGTGACACGGCTGTGTATCAACTGCAAGGCCAAGCAGGAGGAGGATGAGCACCTGCGTGGCGATTAGCCACACCGTCAGGTACATACTTTTTCCCGCTGCCACGCGGGGATGACGCATGGCGCTCTTCTCCCTCCCCCTCCTTCCGATTCTTTCCGGGCATGCGTACCTCCCTGTGACATTGATCTGCCATGGATGCCCACCTTTTTCGACGTTTTTGTGACGCAACCGTTCCCCGGCTCACGGGAGCCCGTGTGGAAAAGCTGCAGGAACCCGCGCCGGACACGCTCGTCATCACCGTCTACGGTTTCGGCCTCAAACAGCATGTCTGCTGGCATTCCGGCCGCAAAGACGCTTTCTGTTTTCTGACAGACCGGCGCATTTCTTCCGGGCACGCGCCCGAAGCCCGTGTCATGAGGTTGCGCAAATACGTCTCGGGACGCAGGATCCTCTCCTGCGTCGTGCAATGGTGTCGGCGTCGCCTCTGGCTGCTTCTCGGCGGTCAAGAATCGACGGCATCAATGCTCCGACCCGACGGCGCCTCCCCCAGTCTCACCTGGTTGCTGCTGGATTTGCGTGAGGGCGCCTCCCTGCATTTTTTGTCGGAAAGCGAAAGTCCGGAGGAGGACGATCCCCTCTGGCCGGAACCGACAGCCCTGGCCTCGGCCATGGAAGACTGGCGCCACTGGCCGGTGCTCACGCCGGCCCTGCGCCGTTGCCTCGTCCGCCTGGAACCGGCGGAACAGGCCGCCCTGTTGCAGGATCTGCGCGCCGGCGGAGGCGATATTTTTTGTTATGGCCCTGTAGGCGATGACAACCAGATGAACGTGCGCGCCATCGCGGCATGGCCTTTGCCGACGCCCCTGAGGAACGCCCTGTCCGCCGGGGAAAGGCCTTTGGTTGAATGGAGCGGGTCAGACATCCTGCCGATGCTGGAACGCGCCGGGCAGGATATGGTGCTGACGCGTCTGGCTGAGGAAGGGGCGCGGGCTGCGGCGGAACCCCTGGTGCGTCAACGTCGCAAGCTGGAAAAACTTCTCGACAAGCTGCGTGAAGAGGAAAAGAGGCTTTTGTCCATGAAGGGGGCACAGGCAGACGCCTTGGCCCTGCAGGAAAACCTGTGGCGTTGGCCGGCGGACTGGCGTGCCGACAGGGTGTCTGTGACGGAGGGAGCGCACGGTCCGGCACGGGACATACGTCTGGACAGGCGTCACACCGTGCGTGAGGAGATGGCGCGCCTCTTTCATACGGCGCGGCGCGGTCAGCGCGGTTTGCAGTACCTTGCCGGGCGTCGCGCTGCCCTGGAAGGGGAGCTGGCCGATCTGCGCACGCGCCTGAGCAACACCGGGCTTGTGGCCGTGGCCGGCCCTTCGGGGGAGACGGGGCCGATTCTTGCGCCTGTGGCAAATTTGCCGGGAATCCAGGTTTTTGTCAGTTCTGACGGTTTTACCCTGCTGCGAGGTCGGGATGCCAAGGGCAACTTGGCGGTTCACAGGCTGGCGGCCGGTCATGACATCTGGCTGCATGCGGAAAACGGCCCGGGCGCCCACGTCGTTATTCGCCGAGCCCACGGTGGCCAGACGGTTCCCGAGCGTACCCTGGACGAGGCCGGGTCGCTGGCCGCCCTCAAAAGCTGGCAGAAGGACGCCGTGCGTGCGCGCATTCAGTACGCGGAAGTGCGCCATGTGAAGCCCATGCGCCGTGCCCCCGCAGGCACCGTGCGCATCGACAAGGCCTTGCCTTCGCGCGACGTCATGGTGGACGCCAGCGTGGAGGAACGGCTGCTGCCACGCCAGGCAGGCGCCTGAAGGCTTGGCCTATCCCCCGATACCCACGCCGGTCACGATCTGCCCTTTGGGATGTACCTGGACGCCGCAGCCGGATGCCAGGCACAGAAAGAGGCACAGAAGCGCGAGCAACAGGGCGCGCTCAGGCATTGGGCCGCCCCTGTGTCACGTGCGCTCCGGCCGCCACATCCTGGGTGATCCACACGTTGCCGCCAATGACGGCCCCTTCCCCGATGGTGACGCGTCCCAGAATGGTGGCGCCGGCGTAAACCGTCACGTTGTCGTGCAGGATGGGATGCCGTGGAATGCCCTTGGTCAGCGTGCCATCCGCGTTCTTGGGGAAGGAAAGAGCCCCCAGTGTCACCCCCTGATAAAGGCGGCAGCTGCGGCCGATGATACAGGTTTCGCCGATGACAACGCCCGTGCCGTGATCAATGAAGAAGTCCTCGCCGATATTGGCGCCAGGGTGAATGTCAATGCCCGTCGTGCTGTGCGCCATTTCGGAAATGATGCGCGGAATGACGGGCACATTGAGCAGGTACAGCTCATGGGCGATGCGGTGGTGGAACATGACCCGCAGGGAGGGATAGCAGAAGATGGTTTCTCCGGGACTTGTGGCCGCCGGATCGCCTTCATACGCTGCCTGGGCGTCGCCAGCCAGCATGCGGCGAATGTCCGGCAGGCGGTCCATGAAGGCCAGGGCGATCTGCTCCCCCTGCTCGTTGCAGGTGGGGCAGGGGCGGTCTTGCCCGGCGCAGCCAAAACAGAGGCCGCGCACGATCTGCTCGCCCAGAAGGCGGTAGATGCTGTCCAGATTGGCGGCCAGATGGTAGCGCAGGGATTCGCGGCGCACGCGCGTCACCCCAAAATACCCGGGAAAAACGGCGGCACGCAACCGTTCGAGAATCTCGGAAAGGGCTACCAGGGAAGGCATGTCCGTCGATCGCAGGGAATGGTGGCGCACGGCATTCAGGGATTCCGGGCTGCACAGGCGTCGCACCACCGCGTCAAGATGGGTCATGACTGTGGAAATTTGTGGCAGTTCTTCGCTCATGGCAAATTCCAGGTTTGTACCCCTTCAGGGAGAAATCGCCGTTGAAGGACGGCAGAAGAAAGGCGTTGTAGGAGAATGCCACCGGCTTTGCCGTACGTCAACCGGGTTTTCGGCTTTGTTGCAGGGCGATCACTGATAGGGGATCAGGGCAAGCCCCCCTGTGGTGGAATAGGATAGCACGCACCATTGACTACGGTCGCACAATTATTTAAGTCGTTTACTATAACTGAACGGGGAATAGGGCTCATGCCTCGAAAACCGCTCCTGACAACGATTACGCAAGAGGTTAGCATAAGAAAAGGCAGTTACGATAAAAATCGTAACTGCCTGATTTCTTTGGTTGCGTCCCCAAGCCGATTTGAACCGCTGTTGACGGCGTGTGAAAGCTGCTTGAAAAACATTTACCACTTAATGAAATCTGGGCTCCACGCGCAGAAAGGAACTGGAACTGAGCTTGTAGGCTTTCATAGGCTCCTTAATCAACATGTTTCGTAGGAAGCACCTCCAACACATCACCTGTACGAATATGACCGCCATGCAGCACACGAGTGAATACACCCTGTGTGGGCATAATGCATTCACCCATGGTCTTGAAAATATCGCAGTGACTGTGGCATTTCTTGCCAATCTGCGTAAGTTCCAGCAGCACGTCATTGCACATGAAGCGCGTTCCAACAGGAAGGCTGGGAAAGTCAATACCGTCCACTAGAAGATTTTCACCAAAGCAGCCGTGACACAATACTGCTCCACGCGCCCGGAAGGCTTCCACAGCTTGCCAAGAGAGTAGGCTAACCTGGCGGTGCCATGGACCGGCATGAGCGTCGCCCTGAATACCATGCCCGGCGATAAACGTCGCTTCCTTCACGTCTTTTTTGATCGTTCCCTTCTGTGGGCTTGTACAGACAGCGATGATCCGTCCCATACGTTCCTCCTCGCAAATATACTTAGCCAGCTTCTGGCCTTGTAATAATCCTGCAGTACAGGCATGTTCCGACCTTCCAAACTAATCTGTCGGCTTACGTGCGTGTGAATATGCCCGAAGCCAACTACTAGCCTGCCACCTCTGTATTAATACTGCGGCCTCATCATACACAGTCACAGATGAGAAATCCAACCGCAAATTTCAACAACCTTGATGATATTTGTTCCGCAGATAGGGTGACAGAAGTCAACGTGCTTCATCAAGAAATAGCTCCCATTTGCCATTAGCCTACAGCTAAAAATCGATAAAATGAAAACAGCATTAGAGCAAATGTCGAGGCCTTTGCTCGCATTATTATTTACGCGATTGACAATTTTATACTAAATTGCTAGGTTATTTAAGTTGTTATTTTCGCAACAATAGACTCGTTATCTAGATGTCTGTGCTCCTCGTTCCGTTCCAACTGAGTCTTTGATATTCGTAGGTAGTTGTTATGCAAGCCCGAAGGATGTCTGAATGCGAGCTTCTTGATTCGCTTGATATCGCACTCCAGGACGACCACATTTATCCCTGCTATCAGCCGCAAATCAATCACAGCACGGGGCGTATGGTGGGCGCTGAAGCTCTCATGCGTTGGAAAGACCCTGAAAATGGCATGCAGTATCCGTCGGATTTCATTCCCCTGCTTGAGCGGAATGACCTTCTATACTTGGCGGACGTCCATATTTTCAAGATGGTCTGCATCTTCCTTCGCAAATGCATTGACCAGGGACTGCAGCTCATGCCCATTTCGGTAAACATGTCACTGTAACTCCCTATGATGGTTGCGCCCACGCCGGTAAAAATGAGGAGTTTCCACATGACGAAACGGAAATGCATCTTGTTTATGATGTTGATAGCTGCATTGAACCTATGGTGCGCCTTTGCTGCCACCGAGACATTTTCCCAAAATGACGATGTCTGGCTGACGGACGCCCAGGGCAACCTGATTATCCACACGGACCGTGTCACCAAGGAGCCGATATTTATTCCTTTGATGATGAACGGCAACCGCATGGAAATCCTTGCCATCCGGGCTATGGACGGCAATGTGCGTGTGGCCTTCAATACTTGCCAGGTTTGCAGCGGCGCTCCTAGCGCTTATTTCGACCCGCAGGAGGGCGGCGTGGTGTGCCGGAACTGCGGGAACTTCTTTCCTGCCGAACAGGTCGGCAGCGCGGCGCATGGCTGCAATCCCCTGGCCGTGCCGGGAGTGGATGCTACTGCTTCAGGGGACATCGTCATTCCGGCTGCCGTGCTGATGGCCCACGTCAAAGCCTTTCGCAACTGGAAGCGTGGACTGTAATGCCCGAAGCCCCCTTGCGCATCAGCATCCGGGGTATGACATGCCCCCACTGTGAACAAGCCGTGGAGAAGGCTCTTGCCTCCGTGCGCGGTGTGGCGTCGGCCCGCGCCAGTTTCAGCGGCGGATGGGGGGAAGTCACCTTCCTGTCGGGCTACGGAGATAGCCGTTCGCGTGCCCGTCTGGAGGATGCCATCCGTAAGGCAGGCTACCAAACGGCACCGCCAGATGGAGAAGACTCTTTCCCAAGGATAGGGACGGCGGCGCGAAGAGTGTGCGCGCTGGCCTTTGTGGCATTGGCCTTCTGCCTTTTGGAGCGGGCATTGCCCGGGCAGTGGACGGGATATTTCCCTTCTCCCGGCACGGCGTCCAGTTTATGGGCATTGTTTGGCGTTGGGCTGCTGACCTCGTTGCACTGCCTGGCCATGTGCGGTGGCATCGCCATGACCCAAGGCTTTGTTGGCGTCCGGCAGGCGTCTTCAGTACGAAGGTCGTCCCTTTGCTATCAGGCGGGGCGACTGATTTCTTACAGCGCTATCGGTGGACTTGTCGGGAGCCTCGGCGCGGGCTTGACGCTTACCCAAGGTACCCGGGGCGCCATCATGTTGGCGGCCGGAGTGTTCATGTTGCTCATGGCCCTGAACATGATGGGGTTTTTTGCCGTGTTGCGGCCCTTGCAACCTCGTCCTCCGCGTTGGCTGAGTGAAAAAATACAATCTCTGGCAAGAGAACGGATTAGTGGGCAAGGTGGCTGGCGTGGCCCCCTCCTGACAGGAATTGCCAACGGCCTCATGCCCTGCGGGC